>JAHEGY010000015.1 GCA_024644875.1 Cyclobacteriaceae bacterium | reverse complement strand
AGTACTACATTCTTAATGTGCTTGTCATCATAAACTTTCATATCTTTCCATTTTGAGTTAAAAAAATGAGGAGAGCAGGAAGGACTTCCCCATCCCATTAGGGGTGGTAAAAATAGTCCTAAAACGTGAAAAAAGCAAAGCAGAATTACATAAGTAAGACTGTCTTATAATCTCCTGATTACTAATACCTTAGGTAATCAATTGGGATTTTTCTTTAAGTAAAATATAAATCCAATAATGAATTATTGGGATGAAGGGAGTTTTGTCAACTGAAATTTTCTTTATTATACTTTTGAAGTCTATCTTGTAAAGAATTTCTTCAGATAATTATCAGCAAAAATCAGAAACCATCCTCCAATGATAAGTATGATAAGTAGTTTGGATATATTTCCATCAAGCGCAAAATATTTACCAAAGGATGGTAATTCAAATTTAGGCAATTGATATCCACCAGATTCCAGGCTGCCTGGGATCAGAAGTATGGAGATCATCAAAATAAGGTAAATGAAAATCATAGACCTTAATCCCCATTTTGATTTTATGGGTTTGGTTTTTAGTTTGGCTTCCTGATTGGTAACGCCAAGTTTACCCATTACATTTTGCGTAAAGCCGGGAGATGGATTTTCCAAGTATCCATCGTTTATGGTCTTTCGGATAAAACGATCAATTTTTTCTTCCTTCATAATACGTCCTCCATTTTAATTCCCATAACCTGTGATAAACCATTGTAAAGTTTTTTTCTCGCTCTGTGTACCTTTACTTTAATATAGTTTTGTTCCAATCCGGTTATTTCTGAGACTTCTGCAACGGAGTTCTCTTCAAAATAATAAAGTGAAATTAATAAATTTTCTTCTTCACTTAGTTTCTCCATCGCTTTTTTTAATACTTTTTTACGATCAATTCTGTTCAGGCTTTCAAGGCCATCCGAAATATGAGACTGACCACCTGATTCAATCACATTGTCATCAATCTCACTTTTAAATATCTTCTTATTTCTTGTTTTACTTACCGCATTGTTAAAAGTGATCCGGTATAACCAGGTTGAGAATTTACTTTCATGTTTAAATCCTTCTATGGATTTGATGGCTTTAATAAAACTGTCCTGAGCTACCTCTTCTGCATCTTCACGATTTTTTACAATCCGGATACAAATATTGAAAACAAATGCTTTGTATTTATCTACAATGAAATTGCAAGCATTGTAATCGCCACCTTTAATTTTCTCAATAACAATATTCTCTATCTCAGCCTTCATTCAATTTTTATGACGCTAGAAAGTGCTTTGTGGTTACAATTTACGAAATTTTGTAACCAGGTCATAAAACCTAGCGTCCAACATGTACAAAATGAAAAATGTTAAACTTAAAACTATAAGAAAATGGTAGAAATATTAGTTCCAATAGCACTTTTCGCCACTATCTTCGGAATAGTCTTTATCGCAATTAGTGCTAAAAACAAGGAGAGGCTCGCCTTGATTGAGAAAGGTCTTGATGCCAGTATCTTTAAACATGAAGGCCAGACTCACTGGAGGTATGGAGCGTTGAAAATTGGCCTTCTGGCAATTGGTATAGGCATTGGCCTTGTAATAGCCAATATACTTGATGTAAATGGGATTATGGATGAGGATGTAGCCTATTTTGCTATGATCTTCATATTCGGTGGACTGGGATTATTATCCTATTATAAATTGATGGGTAAAATAAAGCCTGAAAAAGAAGATTAAAGATCTGATTCCCTCAAGAAATCCCGCTTATGGCGGGATTTTTTGTTTTTTTATACTTTATTATAACGTTAATAAAATTTTACGGTAATGAGGTATAAAAAAACAATTGTTAAAACCACTATAATATTTTTAATCATCTTAATGAACTTGTCGCTTAAAGGATCCTCCCAGGAACTCGGCATGTCATTTTCCTTTTTCTTTCCCAGGAATGGATATTTCTCTAATCCGGTAAGCCCATTTTCCTTAAGAGGGATTGGCGTACATCCCACCAACTGGTTATCTATTGAATCCGGCTTTTCACTTTACAGGATGTCAGGCATGAATGTAATTGATCTGCCTTTTGAGACCAAAGATCCTTTGATGGGCCCTTTCTTCTCAATCATGGTGCCCCTGCAGTTGGTATTGGAAGTGCAGGCAGGAAATATAACCTTAAGAGCGAAAGGGGGTGGTTTTGGATATTATAACTTTGATACAAGAATAAATTATGGTAATATGGATAGGGCAATGAGGGATTATTATGAATTGGAAGTGGTGAATTCGGATTTGAAGTATGATAATAAAATTGGTTGGGGATATTTAGTGGGAGGAGAAATAATATTCTATTTTGCTGATAAGTTCGGGATAAATTTTGAAGTAAATTACCTGGCTGGAGGATCTGATCTGAACTACAGGGGAAATATTACGGGGGGTGGATCAAATGATCCCGTTGAAACACGATATGTCGAGTATAAAGATGCACGACTGGATTTTACCGGCTGGGAGATAACTATAGGTGTTCTTTTTGATACTAAAAGATAATTTAAATGAATTTCAGAATAGGATTTGGATACGATGTGCATCAATTGTCGGAAGGATATGATCTCACCCTGGGGGGAATTAAAATTCCGCATAAAAAAGGATCAGTTGGTCATTCTGATGCTGATGTTCTAATTCATGTGATTTGCGATGCATTATTAGGTGCAGCGAATCTAAGAGATATTGGCTATCATTTTCCGGATTCGGATCCAAAATACAAGAATATTGATAGTAAAAAATTGCTCGTTGAAGTAATGAATATGTTACAGGAAAAGGGATTTTCTATTGGTAATATTGATTCAACAGTATGCCTTCAGGAACCTAAAATAAAATCCTTTGTCCCGGGAATGATTGAGTGTCTCTCAGATACAATGGGATTAGAACCAGACAAAATCTCAATTAAAGCTACAACAACTGAAAAAATGGGATTTACGGGAAGAGAGGAAGGTATCGAAGCCTATGCCGTTGTATTAATCTATAAAAACTGATCAGGTTTTATAATGAAGCTTCTGCTTACCAATGATGGTTCCCATACACTTAAGGTTGAAGAACTGAATGAGACCTACCATTCTCGTCATGGTGCGATACAGGAATCAAGACATGTTTTTATAAAGAATGGGTTCCGTTTTATGCTTGGAAAGAATCCCCGGAAGCCTGTTCGAATTTTTGAACTGGGATTGGGAACGGGATTAAATGCGCTTCTTACAGCCATTGAATCTCGGAAATTGTCTGTACCGGTTGAATATACCTGTGTCGAACCATACCCTGTCCCGGAAGCTATTATTGGACAATTGAATTTTAGTGAGATAATAAACTTGCCTACTGTGAAAGATCATTTTATGCAGATTCATTCAGTGAGCTGGGATCAAATGAATCGCATACATCCCTTTTTCAGGTTTCGAAAAATTGAAACTACCATAGAGAAATTTAATACATCAGCCGGATATTTTCATCTGGCATATTATGATGCATTCGCCCCTAATAAACAACCAGAGGTGTGGCAAAGAGATGTTTTTCAGAAGGTTTATCGGTTCTTATCAAATGAATCGGCTCTTGTAACTTACTGCGCTCAAGGACAAGTTAAACGGGATCTGAAAGCTGCAGGATTTATTGTGCAATCATTACAGGGGCCTCCGGGGAAGAAAGAAATGACCAGGGGCCTGAAAGGTCAATCTTCGTAAATAATATTGAACTTGAAATCAAATGGATCAAGTTTATTCTTAATATCTTCTAAAAACCCCGGATGATTTATGTAGAAATTCAGAAAATTATCTGTTCTTTCCTGAAGACCTCCCTGTGGAAATAATTTATCTTTTAAGTTTTGAATCTGGTTTAGAGCAACTGATTGTTTCTGTTCTTCTGATTTTATAATTCTTTTTCCAATATTCTCAAGACTCTTCAGTACTTTGGCTCTTTCTGCCTGAACAAAACCTTCAAGACTCTGGTCGACCATTTTTGATTTATTACGGACAGATTCAAATAATTCCTCCATAATCTTTATCTCACTTTCTAGGTCAACATTGATTTCCCTGTGTTCTTCCATGTATTTGTTTTTCAATTCAACAACTGGCATAATAATTTCCTCAACACTGATCATAAGTTTCCGCATCTTCTTCATCAATCCTTTGTTAATGATCAGGGCGAAATTTCTTGGCAGGAGAATTGGGAACTGTATGCCAAAATGGTCGAAAGTGCTTTTCAACTGCAGCCAGTATGCGACCTCTGCCGGCCCACCGACATAAGCTATATTAGGTAATATAATTTCCTGGTATAGCGGTCGTAATATGACATTCGGGCTGAATTTATCAGGGCTGGACTCAAGCTCTTTCAATATTTCATCCTCTGTGAATTCTATATCCGTATCAAATACTTTAAAAATACCTGCTTCTTTAATAATACGCTTGCGTGTGTTGCCGGAAATGTAAAACAGGTTAATGGCCCTCGGGTAGACCTGGCTTTTGTAACCCAATTCTGCCAATTCCGCCGAGGAAGATTCTACAAGGTCATTCGCATGATGATCAAGAAGGTCATCTTTGAGAACATGAATGATCTGTGCTTTAAGTGTCGCATCATCAGCATCTAGTACTACAAGGCCAGAATCACCAAAAAGCTTATTTACGTAATACCTGACGGATTTTGCCAGCGTGTGATATTCAAGATAAGCTTTCTCGAAAATTTCGGATCTTTCAGGAAGCATTTCCAATACCTCTTTCAATGATCCGGGATGCATGCGCCCCACCGGTCCTGTCTGCCCGGTATCCCAGGTATATTCTTTCCCAAACAAGGAAAAAGACCGGATCTCACCAATATCATGGTCTTCAGAAGCCATCCAATAAACAGGAATAAAATGATGATCGGGATGCGCTTTATTTAGAACTTCACAGGCATTTATAACAGTTAGGATCTTATATATGAAATATAATGGACCGGTAAATATATTGAGCTGGTGACCGGTTGTTATGGTATAGGTATTTTTTTCTTTTAATCGTTCGATATTTAAAGCTGTAGGTTCACTCACCTGGAAACCCGAATATTGCTGATTTAGAATATCCGTCAGAATCTCACGTTTTTTATTGTCCATCCTACGTTTCTCAATCATTCTTTTGAAAGATTTTTTAGTGGGTGGCAGGTCGTAAAAAGGTGCTAGTAATGGATTCTGATTGATATAGTCGATAAAAATTTTTGAAAATGAATTTGTTTCCTTAATATCTATTTTTCTGCAATGCATTTTATAAGGATTTAATTTGTTGAATTATTCGTCGGATCACCAATCAGGTCAAATGGCAGGGCATCATTAATTTTTATTTTTGCAAAATCCCCCAGTCGCAAATAGTTTTTTGATGCATCTATAATTACTTCATTATCCACTTCCGGTGAATCATACTCTGTTCTTCCAATATAATAGTTGTTTTCTTTCCTGTCGATCAATACTTTCAGGGATTTACCCATCAACGAGTTATTAAAACTCTGGGAAATTTCCTCCTGGAGTTGCATAAGCATGTCTGCCCGTCTCTTTTTTTCTTTATAAGAAATTGTATTTTTTAGTTGATAGGAAGCAGTATTTTCTTCATGTGAATAGGTAAAAACACCCATCCTTTCAAACTTCATTTTATTTACGAAATCGAGTAGTTTATCAAATTCACGGGGAGTTTCACCCGGATGTCCCACCATCATTGTGGTTCTAATCGCAATACCGGGAACTCTATCTCTTATTTTATCTATCAATATCTCAGACCCCTCCCTGTCAATTCCCCGTTTCATCAATTTCAGTATTTTCGAGGAGGCATGCTGCAAAGGGATATCGATGTAATTACAAATATTCTCTCTTTCACTGATAACATGGAGAACATCTTCAGGGAATCCGGAAGGAAACGCATAGTGCAATCTTATCCAGTCAATACCACTGACATCGGACAGGTGTCTTAAAAGATCAGCAAGTTTTCTTGATTTATATATGTCGAGTCCGTAATAGGTAGAATCCTGGGCAATTAACAAAAGCTCTTTCACTCCATTTTTTGCATGGTTTTTTGCTTCCTTTACCAGTTCCTCAATACTTCTGGAAATATGTTTTCCCCTCATCAAGGGAATCGCACAAAAAGAACATGGCCTGTCACATCCTTCAGATATTTTCATGTAGGCATAATGCTGTGCGGTTGTAATTAACCTTTCACCGACCAATTCCTGCCTATAGTCCGCATTAAACCGTTTAAGTAAAGCGGGAAGTTCCCTGGTGCCGAAGAAAGCATCCACCTGGGGAATTTCCTTTTCCAGATCGGTTTTATATCTTTCTGAAAGACATCCTGTAATATACAATTTTGATATTTTACCACTTTCTTTGGCATCGGCAAATCTCAATATAGTATCAATAGATTCCTGTTTTGCATTATCTATGAACCCACAGGTGTTTATGACGACCACATCCGGCTTCATTCCATGGGCTTCATGAAAAGCATCTATCTTATTGCCTTTGAGCTGAGTTATAAGAACCTCCGAATCAACGAGATTCTTGGCGCAGCCCATGGTGATCACATTTACCTTTAGCTTTTTATTTCGCTTTGTCTTCAAAATTAAAAATTGAATTAATGTGTAAAAATAAGCAAAAGGGTCATCTGATTACCTTAATTTAGTTACTTATATATGCATTCAGGTTTTTATTAAATATTTTTGAACCTGAAATTTATGCTTGACTGTTATTTGAGATACATTTATAAATTAACTTTCTATTTCCTGATTTGTTTACATGTGCTGGCCGCATGTGATACAACTGACTGTATTACATTTAATACCCGGTTTGTAATAGTGGATTTTCTTGATTCAGCCACAGGTAATAGTAAGAGCCGGCAGTTTGATCTTATTTCCGCTCAGGAATCCCAGGTGATATTTTATAGTGATACCATTTTGAGCACCTATTATTTGCCGGTGAATACAGAACTGGAAGAAACTATCTTTCTTTTTTTGAATCCTGATCAGACAATAGATACCCTGGAAGTAAGCTATGATAAAACAGTGATATTAATTTCTAAGGATTGTGGGTATGATCTTGAATTTAAAAACCTCGGTATCATACGGACCAGTTTTGATAGCGCAGTATCATTGGAAAATGAACTTAGCAGGTTAAATGAAGAAAATATTAAAATATTCTTTTAGCGCATTAATTATTTTGATTTGCGACGTTTCAGGCTTGGCCCAGAAAGGAACCGTTATGCCGTCTGCGGTGAGGATAGGAACTGATCTGGGATTTTTAGGTGTCAGTTTATTTGATCCTGAAAAAACAATGTTTGAAATAAATGGGGACATTGATCTGTACAAGTTTTTTATTACAGCTGATTATGGTATGTCAAGTTGGGAATTCAGCCGGGAAAGATTTGCCTACGAAAACAGTGGATCCTATATCAAAGCAGGAATTGACTACAACCTTCTTGCGAGGGATCCTGATTTAAATGTGATTTATTTCGGGCTGAAGTATGCTTACAGTTCTTTTGATGAAAGCTTTAACTATTCCATGACTGATCCTTTATACTATGATTATGCCAAGGAGATCAGCAAACCGGGTATGAGTGCACATTGGTATGAGGCAAATTTTGGCATGAAGATCCGGGTGTGGAAAGATCTGTATTTGGGATGGGCAGGTCGTATAAAATTTGCAAAGAAGACATCAACAAATTCAACCTCATTCAACACATATTTTATTCCCGGCTATGGCTTGGCGGATTCTGACAGTCGGTGGGGCTTTAATTACCAGATCTTTTACAGGATCCCATTCAGAGAAAAGCCACCTTACAAAGCAAAGAAGCTGAAAGAAAAAGTTGAGAGGGATCCGGAATCCCAGCCTATTAATAATCAACAGAATGAATTTGATTTTAACTGATTTTCTCAAAAATCATGATCAGGCTTAATCTGAACTGAATAATGAATCAACGAATTCATGCTTATTAAAAACCTGAAGGTCATCAATTTTTTCTCCTATCCCTATATATTTTACGGGGATTTTGAATTCGTCAGATATGCCAATTACGACACCTCCCTTTGCAGTGCCATCTAATTTCGTAATAGCAATTGAGTTCACATCTGTCGCTTTCGTAAATTCCCTGGCTTGTATAAATGCATTTTGCCCTGTACTTCCATCAAGAATTAATAAGACTTCCTGAGGGGCATCTTCTATGAATTTCTGCACGACTCGTCGTATTTTCGCCAATTCATTCATTAAATTGACCTTGGTGTGTAATCGGCCTGCGGTATCGATGATGACCACATCGGCATCCTTTTCAACACCTTTTTTTACAGCCTCGAAAGCAACTGCTCCGGGATCTGTGTTCATGCCATGTGAAACGACTTCAACACCAACCCTTTCTCCCCATAGTATCAATTGATCGACTGCAGCAGCACGGAATGTGTCAGCTGCCCCTAATATCACTTTCTTGCCTTCTTTTTTATATTGAGCTGCCAGTTTTCCTATAGTTGTGGTTTTGCCTACACCATTTACACCTACAACCAGAATTACATAGGGTTTAGTTTCCTGTGGAATCTCGAAATCAGTTACATTTTCTGTCTTATTCTCTGATAACAGAGCAGCGATCTCTTCCTTTAATATAACATTGAGCTCATCGACATTTAAATATTTGTCCCTGGCAACCCTTTCCTCAATGCGGTTAATGATCTTGATTGTCGTATCAACACCAACATCAGAAGTTATTAAGACTTCTTCCAGTTCATCGAGGACCTCATCATCAACCTTGGATTTGCCGGCAACAGCCTTCCCGATCTTCTGGAAGAAATTGGTCTTTGTTTTTTCAAGTCCTTTATCAAGGGATTCTTTTTTGTCTTTGGATAGAAATTTAAACAGGGCCATGGGGTAGAAATTAACCTGAAAAATAATAAAAAAGTCCCACAATGCGGGACTATAACGTGATGATATTTGAAAATCCTAATTATTTGGAAGAAAGCACTTCCTTAACCATATCGACTGGTACCATTTCTTCCTTAAAAGAGTAAGCCCCTGTTTTCGGAGATTTAACAGTCTTAATTATTTTAGCATATTCTTTACCCTTTTTAAGGGTAGCAACTACTTTCTTTGCCATAATTACTTAATTTCTTTGTGAACAGTATATTTCTTAAGGATCGGGTTATATTTTTTTAACTCGAGTCTTTCAGGTGTATTCTTCCTGTTTTTCGTTGTTATATACCTTGATGTACCAGGCTGCCCGGAATTTTTATGTTCTGTACATTCCAAAATTACCTGAACTCTGTTACCTTTTTTAGCCATTTTTACTAATATTTATTTCAATACAAGAGTACCCTTTTCTGCAGCCTTCTTTAATACTGCAGACAAGCCATTTTTGTTGATTGTCCTTAGGGTTGATACAGATACTTTTAAAGTGATCCATCGATCTTCCTCAGCTAAATAAAAGCGCTTCTTTTGTAAATTCGGATAGAATTTACGCTTTGTCTTAATATTAGAGTGGGAAACATTGTTTCCTACCCTTGGCCTTTTTCCTGATACCTGACAAACTTTTGACATCTTTCTATAGATTGCTTTTAATTTGGTCTGCAAAGGTGGATCTTTTTTTGTAAAAATCAAAACAAATAAAAATATAAATACGATATGGCAAATTATTAAAAATGTTTGATTCTTAGCCTTTTTCTTATATTCAAAACCTGATTTCCTAATAATCATTTTCTTAATTTTACCATAATTATTAATTACATTTAATTTTAAGATTAAAACGTATTGACAATGACAAGAAATCTTAATTCAAGTGCCGAGGGCATACATCTGGAAAACAAATATGGCGCAAATAATTATCATCCAATCCCTGTGGTGATATCCAGAGGAGAAGGGGTTTATGTATGGGATGTAGAAGGGAATCGATATTATGATTTTTTATCTTCTTACAGTGCTGTAAACCAGGGACACTGTCATCCGAAGATTGTTAATACTTTAATAAATCAGTCTAAGAAACTTACTCTTACCTCCAGGGCCTTTTATAATGATGTTCTTGGGATTTATGAAAAATATGTCACGGAATATTTCGGTTATGAAAAGGTCTTGCCCATGAATACTGGGGCTGAGGCGGTTGAAACGGCCATTAAGATTTGCAGAAAGTGGGCATATGAGCAGAAAGGAATTGCAGAAGGTAAAGCGAGCATAATCGTATGTGATAATAATTTTCATGGCAGGACCACAACCATCATTTCTTTTTCCAATGATCCTGAAGCACATAATCAGTTTGGGCCTTATACACCAGGCTTTAAACGGATCCCCTATAATGACATAGGATCACTTCAGGAAGTAATAGAAGATGAATCCGTAGCAGGATTCCTGGTGGAGCCTATTCAAGGAGAAGCCGGGGTGATCGTCCCCTCAGATGATTATTTAAAAAATGCTTACAATTTATGCAAAACAAATAATGTGTTGTTCATTGCTGATGAAATTCAAACAGGCCTGGCCAGAACCGGCAGCCTACTTGCGGTATGCGGTAAATGTAGCTGCCAGGGAGATTGCGAAAGGCAGGATACTTATTTAAAACCGGATATATTGATCCTTGGAAAGGCCTTATCAGGGGGGATGTATCCTGTCTCAGCGGTCCTGGCAGATTCAGCAGTAATGGATGTGATTAAACCCGGGCAGCATGGGTCCACTTACGGCGGAAATCCCCTGGGCAGCATGGTGGCTATAGAAGCACTTGAAATTCTAAGGAAAGAGAAGTTGGCCCAGAATGCCAGAAAATTGGGTCATATTTTTAGGGAGAGAATGAATGCGCTTGCCGAGAAGAGTGACATCCTAAAATTAGTTCGTGGTCGCGGGCTGTTAAATGCAATAGAAATTAATGATTCGCCCGATAGTGATACAGCCTGGAATATATGTCTCAGTCTTAAAGACAATGGTTTACTGGCGAAACCAACACATGGTAATATTATACGTTTTGCACCGCCTCTTGTCATGACTGAAGAGCAATTGGATGAATGTTGCAGGATCATTGAAACCACAATTTTATCTTATTAAATTGTTAAAATATTTTTTAGTAGCTTTCGTTGAGTAAATTGATATGAAGAGGTATTTGCCATATGTTTTCTGCTTATTTATATCCTTAGGAGCTAACTTCCTGATTGCACAGGAAGTGCAATCTGATGCTGAACCCATAGAGTTCATAATTGAGCGATCACAGCCCATTACAATTGATTTGGAGGAAGAGGAAGAAGAAGAGGAAACGCAGAGGAAAAAGAAAAAACCCAAGAAAAATGTATACTATGGCATTAAGACAAAAAAGGGTTATACCCGTGTCGGATATGGGGATAATACGACCGTGGAGATCTTTCATTATCTGAAGGAATGGATTGAACCGGATAGTTATGTTCAGGATATCTATTGGTTTGACTTTCGAAGAAAAAAGATCCGCAATACTGGCACAATTGACAAGAAATATGGCCGGATTTTGCATGGGCCTTATTCAAAAATCCGGGGAGGCCAATTGGTTGAGAAAGGTATATATTATGTTGGAACCAAGCATGGAAGATGGGTGAAGCTAGATAAAAATGATATTCTGATTGATAAGAGGAAATTTTATAAAGGATGGCCCAAAGAATCATTGGTAAAATTCTATGATGATGATAGAAAGAAACTAAAGGAGGTAATTCCAGTTGTATATGGTGAAGTGGAAGGAGATTATTATTTTTTTCATGAGAACGGTGAAATAGCTGTAAAAGGGCAGTATAAATATGGCGAAAAAATTGGCCGCTGGACTGAGTATTTTGATATAAAACTTCGAGCCAAAAAACAGATTCAATATAAAAGCGATCCTTTTGAGGAGCGTATTAGTCCTTATGTATACAGGGAATGGAATAGAAGGGGGCAATTATTATATCAAAACAGCAGAAAAAACGATAATTGAGTACACTATGAATCTGAATATCCGGTTCTAGAAATCGACCAGCTCCATCTCAAATACCTTCTCAATATTTTGTTTTAATTTTTTCCCAACTGAGGAAATTTCAACATCTCCGTTCAATTCTTTTGATATAGAAGTAACTGCTTTATCATCGATACCACAAGGGACAATATAATTAAAGTAATCAAGGTTGGTATTTACATTCAGCGCGAAACCATGCATGGTTACCCAGCGGCTGGTTTTTACGCCTATGGCGCATATTTTCCTGGCCTTTGCCTTATTTTCTGCATCAATCCATACGCCTGTAAGGCCTCGTATTCGTCCTGCTATGATTCCAAATTCCTGTAAAGTGAGGATAATTGACTCTTCAAGATAGCGGAGGTATTTGTGAATATCAGTAGTGAAGTTATCAAGGTCTATTATTGGATACCCCACAATCTGGCCAGGTCCATGATAGGTAATATCACCCCCTCTGTTTATATGATAAAAGGAAGCCCCTCTTTTTTTTAATTCATCCTTATTTATTAACAGGTTTCTGGCATCACCACTCTTTCCCAGGGTATAGACATGCGGATGCTGACAGAACAAGAGGTAATTAGAGGTTAGCGATTTTTGTCCTTCAGGCCGCTCGCGGTTTTGAAGTTTTTCCTGTATTATTTCACCAAATATTTTCTCCTGGTAATCCCAGGCTTCTTTGTAGTCAATAAGACCTAAATTCTGAAACTTGACTATATTGTTTTTTGTTGGATTCAATTTAATCTTTTGTAATATAGGTTTCCAATAATTTCATTTGACCTTCGGGTATCAAAGAATAATGATCTATTTCTGCGGGCATTAGCAATACCTCGCCCATAACAATACGTGTTCTGGAATCATTATGTTCAATATGACCCTGGCCATCCAGGCAAATGTAGATTACAAAGGAATCAAAACTTTTTATATCCCTGAATATTTTCGAATGCAGAGAAAGCTTATTGGTAGTGAAATAGGTAGATCTTACGATCTCAACTGGCTGATCCGTTTTATCATTGTATTTTGACTTATATTCAGGATAAAAATTATAATCAATAGCATCAAGTGCCTCATCTATATGAAGTTCCCGGGTATTTCCATTGCTATCTTTTCGATCGAAATCATATATTCTGTAGGTAACATCTGATGATTGTTGTATTTCTGCCAGCAAAAGACCTTTGCCAATGGTATGAATCCTGCCTGCCGGGATGAAAAATACATCTCCTGCTTTAACCTTTTCCCTGTTTAATACATCCATTAGAGTACCATTATGGAAATGATCCATATAGATGTTTTTATCCATCTCCTTATTAAATCCGGCAATCAATTCAGCGTTGTTATCTGCTTGGATTATATACCACATTTCTGTTTTGCCAAAGGACTTATGACGCTTCCAGGCCAGATCATCCTCCGGATGAACCTGTATCGAAAGGTCGTCATTTGCATCTATAAATTTTATTAACAGGGGGAATTCATTTTCAAATCTTTCATAAACCCTGCTACCAAGCAGGCGCCCTTTGAATTCTTTAATAATCTGGTTAAGCGTTTTCCCGGATAATTGACCATTTTTTATTTTAGATTCATTATCCGGGACACCGGATATTTCCCAAGATTCACCACAATTATCTAAAGGCGAAAAATCCTTTTTTAAGATACTTTGTATCTTTTTACCTCCCCAGATTTTATCTTTAAATATGGGATGAAACTTTAATGGATACAGCATAAAAATTTATTGTTATCAATTTGAGCAAAAATAAGGAAATAGGAAGAAAGGGTGAGGCCCTGGCCCTTGAATATTTGATAAACAAGGGATTTATTATATTGGAAAGGAATTACAGGTATGGTCGCCTTGAAATCGATATTATAGGCCAAATCGAGAATACTATCGTTTTTGTTGAGGTAAAAACAAGGCGATCGAAAAGGTATGGATATCCTGAAGAAGCTGTTGATGACAAAAAGACGGATCATATTCTTTCATGCGCAGACCATTTTATATATCAACACCAGTGGGATGGAGATATAAGATTCGATATCATCTCTATTATCCTTAACCCCGAGGTCTTAATTGAACACATCGAAGATGCATTTTATTAAAAACCGTTCTGTTTAAAATTATACAGGTACCGAAAAGAAGAAAATAAGCCAGGTAATGATTAATACGGGAACTAATATTGGAATGGAATACTTCACAATGTACCCAAAAAAGGACGGCATATCAATTCCAATTTGTTCGGCGATGGACTTAACCATGAAGTTTGGTCCATTTCCGATATAAGAAAATGCACCAAAGAATACAGCGCCTATTGAAATAGCCTTCAGATCTATAACTGAATTATAAAAAACACCTCCCTCAGCATATTTGATTACATCGGCGACCAGGCCAATGTCAGCACCTCTTGCGGACATACCAGCAGCAAGAAAATTAAGATAGGTGGGTGCGTTGTCCAGAAATCCGGATAATGTCCCCGTTCCCCAATATAGTACATTATGGGTGATAAGGGCTTGTCCTGTATCAGATCTCGCGAAAATACTTACCAATTCAAGTGCTGGCATCATCGTTCCAAATATCCCGATAAATAAGAATGCCACTTCTCTAATGGGTTCAATACTGAATTCATTTTCTTCAAGAACTTTCTTATCTGCCAGCTTAAATGAAAGAAATGCTGCTGTAAGCATAACTATCTCACGTATAAAAGAAATTTTCTGTCCATGATAATTTATTCCAGGTACCCAATCGAAAACATTCGGATCTATAAAAACTGCCATAACAACTATCCCCAGCCAAAGGAAGTTCTTGGATCCGATCAAGGATATTTTATTGGAAAAACTCTCTTCAACGCCTTCTTTATCTGTCTTTTTATTTCTTGAATCAATAACAAAAAACATGAAGGTTAATAATAGAACTCCAACTACCCAGGGCAGGAAGTTGTGCGTCAATGTCCAGAAGAATGGTATACCTTTAAGAAATCCCAGAAAAAGAGGCGGATCGCCGATAGGTGTAAGCGATCCTCCAACATTACTTACGATAAATATAAAGAATACTATATGGTATGCTTTGATCCGCCCTTTATTCAGCCGTATAAATGGTCTGATTAATAGCATGGATGCCCCCGTGGTACCGATCACATTGGCTATTACCGCCCCGATAAGGAGAATAATTACATTGGCCATTGGAGTAGCTTTCTTGTCCACGTTAATCATTATGGCACCCGATGCAAAAAACAATCCTGTCAGTAGAGAAATGAATTGAACATATTCAGCTAATGCATGGATGGGCTGATGGGAATTATGAAGGGCAAATAGATAATATGCGACAACTATAATAGCCAGAGTCACGGCTATCTTCGGATAATTTTTATGCCAGAAATGTTCGTAAAATAATGGCCCGGTGGCTATCATTAATAATAACAGTATAAATGGAATTACAGACCAACCGGCAGGCTTTACATGAGCTGACTCATCTGAACTTGTATGCTCTGCCCCCTCTTCATCGGATAAAGAATCATTGCTTATTACGAGGGTTTTTTCTTCAATTGTAGTTATTCCTGGTGCATCGGCATACGAAAGATTGGTAATAATAATAGACGAAGCCAGAATTGAAAAGAATAGGAAATATTTTATAAATTTCATTATGAATTAATATTACTTCAACAATAAATCATTCTTAAATTCAATTGTAAAGTGATCCATAAAAAATGTTCAGCATGATCACTTAAAAAGTATTGCAACATTAGGTTAAAAAATCCAATTTTAAAAATCCTTACTTTACATAATTACTGAGATATAATATTATTATGAACCGTGCCACCAATAGAATCTATCTCTGCTCCGGTGGCTGATCTTAAAATGTTTTCTTTTCCCAGGTATCTCAGGATCCCTAGAAATGCAAAGATCAGAGCCTCTTTATAATCGATAACTTCACTTGATGGCAGTATATAGTTTATACCCTGTCCATCCATTTTAAGGCAATCCATTAAGAATTGATTGTGCGCTCCACCCCCTGTTAAGAGAACTTTTATCACAGCATTTGGATTTTGAGTATTCTGGTATTCGTTTTGGATCGCCTTATTAATATGGTTCGAAATATGTCTGGCACAGGTGTATAACAGGTCAGGTATTTCATTATCTGCATTATCTAAAATTTTAAAGATATTATCTTTTACCCATTCCAGGCCGAGAGATTTTGGTGGTTTCTGGGCGTAATAAGGAAGGTTATTAAAATCATTGTATAGTTCATCAATTAGCTTTCCCTTTCTGGCGATTTCCCCATTGGGGTCATATTGACGTCCTGTTTTCCGCGAAAGATAATTTAGAAGCAGATTAGCTGGTCCGGTATCGAAGGCAATCCTGTCACCCCCCATATCATTAAACGAAATATTGGCGAATCCACCAATATTCAGGCAGATATCATACCCTGGGAAAAGATATTGATCTCCCATGGGGACCAGAGGTGCGCCTTGCCCTCCATTCAATACATCCATAGCACGAAAATCGTTTATGGTTAGAATTCCGGTCTTCTGTAGTATTGTTTGACCATCACCTATCTGTTTTGTCATTCCATTCTCAGGCTGGTGAAAAACTGTATGGCCATGGGAAGCGACCAGGTCAATTGATATATTAATATCTTTCAGGAATTCATTAATTCTGTGTGCTATAAATGATCCCAGGTCCAGATCTAAATATACCAATTCCTCCGCAGAAGCGCTGATGCAATCCAGTAATCTTTGCCTCAATTTTGCAGGATAGTCAATTGAATCTGTTTTAATCATATTATATTCCCATCTGTCCTTATATGAAAAGGAGGCAGCTACAATATCAAGACCATCTACAGATGTGCCTGACATAATACCAATTGCATTCCATGTGTTCTTTTGAGTATTTATTTGATAATTTTGCATTTCAACAATCTTAGAAATCTTGATTATAGTAATAGACTCAGGAAATACCTATACTAAAGTAGGTCAATTTGACAATGGAAAGTTAAATAAAATCTATAAGAAAGAATCTATCAAAGAGGTTTTACAGACCATAAGAATGCTCAATCCCGATAAGATTGTTGCCGGATCAGTGAATTTCTCAATTGAGAGAATAAAGGAACACATAGCCGATATCCCGATATATTCAATTGATAATAAAACACCAGTGCCTTTTAATTTAAATTATAAAACACCAGATACTCTTGGGATTGACCGGAAAGCTGTGATCACCTATGCCTGGGAAAAAAACCCCAATGAAAATATCCTTGTAATAGATGCGGGTACTTGCATTACATATGACTTTATAGGAAAGGATGGTATTTATCTGGGTGGGGGTATTTCTCCTGGGTTGGAGATGAGGTTTAGATCCTTACATGAATATACAGCCAATCTTCCTGAAGTAGCATTTCAGGAGGAAGCATTCTTAATCGGAGATAGCACCAGGAATTCGATTCTAAGTGGAGTTATAAACGGTTCCATTGCTGAAATAAAAGGAATTATTAAGCAATACGAGGAGAAATTTAATAATTTAACAATTTTTATGAGTGGAGGATCGGCGATTTTTTTTGAATCTAAAATAAAACGCAGCATCTTTGCAATCCCAAATATGGGTCTCTTGGGACTTTTTTGTATTTATGAGTATAATAATCAGTCGCGTAAGGTATAGCTTGGTAGTGGGAGTCATGTTGCTTGTCAGCAACATCCTTTTCGCACAATCCTCCCAATCTCCGTATTCAGCATTAGGGATTGGTGAGATTATTCAACCCTATCTCGTAACAAATGTAAGTATGGGAGGTATTTCTGTTGGATACCCCAATACCCGGCATTTTAATTTGATGAATCCGGCACTGCTTGGGGTTAAGGAGTCTTTCACTACATTTGAAGCCGGATATACCGGAGAAACCCGCACCATCACACAAAATGATTTAACCCAGAGAAATGGATCCGGTAATTTAATGTATCTGGGTTTTGCATTCCCAATCAAAAGAGGGAGATGGATGAGTGGATTCGGTCTGGTTCCTTACAGCTATGCTAACTATAATATAATAACAACGGCCATTGTGAATGGTGCAGAGGATGAAGAGGCTGCATATAACTTCACAGGTGATGGTGGATTGAACAGATTATTCTGGTCCCATGGTATTCGTGTATTAAAAAACCTTTCAATTGGTGTTAAAATATCCTATTTGTTTGGGAATTTTGACAATCAAACGGTAATTGCACTTAATCAGGATTATTCATATAACTCCGCACTTGTTGAAAGTATAAGGGTCAAGGATTTCAATATTGGTTTTGGGGCAGCGTATCGGTTGAGTACCGGCGAAACCTCAGGATTATATTTTGGAGGTATTTATGAATTGCGGACTGACCTTAAAACCACCGTGTTTGAACTACTCGACCGACAGCAAAAAGGCACTGGAATTACCTTATCTTCCGATACGATTATTGATAACTTAAAAACAACAATCACACTTCCGCAAAAGTATGGTTTGGGTATCTCTTTTGTTAAAGGTATAAAGTGGATCTTAAGTGCTGATTTTGTGGTTCAGGAATGGACCGGTTACAAGAATTATAGTGGCGAATCTCCTTTACTATCAGACAGTTACCGAGCAAGTTTAGGCTTTGAGTTAACACCGGATGCAAATTCTGTCAGCAGTTATATGAGTAGGATGATTTACCGGACTGGAGTGTATTATGAGAGGACTCCATACGTGGTCAATAATGATCAGATTTATGATTTTGGTATAAATTTTGGTGTATCTTTACCTGTAGGTCAGGCTTCTTTAGTAAATTTGGCATTAAACTATGGACAAAGAGACGGAAGTCTGACAACAGCAATCTCAGAGAGCTATATTCGTTTTTCACTGGGATTAACAGTTAATGATATTTGGTTTTACAGAAGGAAAATTGATTAAATTATATGTCATGAAATATACGTTTTTTACACTAGCAATTATTCTTGTTGGATTTAGCTATGTTTACGCACAAACACCGGGCTGGAATTGGCCTGAAGACAGGCAAACTGCTGAAGAGAAAAATGTCATATATACTGATATGATGAAACTTGGCAATTATAAACATTCTTTGCCACCTTTAACCTGGTTGTTAACCAACGCACCTGACCTGAATGAATCTATCTATATAAATGGTGCCAAAATTTATGAGAACCTGGTGGAATCTGAAAAGGATGAAAATCAAAAGAAAACATATCAGGATTCGGCCCTTTTAATGTACGATCTCAGAATAAAGTACTTTAATGATGAAGCTGCTGTATTAAATCGAAAAGCATTTACCGCATACAAGTTTTATAAAGATGATAAAGAGAAGTATAAGGAACTCTTTGAATTATATCAAAAAACATTTGAACTCAACAATAATAAGGTTTGGGATCAGAACCTATTGTCTTATATGGATATTGTAAGGCGATATAAGTTAACAGGAGGTAATATAACCGACGAACAGGTTCTTGATATTTATGATCAGATTGTGGAAATTATCCAGTTTAAAACTGATCAGGGAAAAAATGTTGACCGTCTTGAAATAATAGGTGACAATGTTGATAAATTACTGGCCGCAACCGTTAAAGTGGATTGCGATTTTATACAGAATACGCTTGGTCCTAAACTTCAAGCGGATCCCAATGATTTGAAACTGGCGAAAAACATATTCAAATTGTCAATGGCCGGGAAATGCCTTGATGCACCAATATTTCTTGAAGCCGTAAGGGTTATGTTCGAGCAGGAGCCTAATTTCGGATTGGCAAAACTAATTGGTGACAGGTCTTATGCAAGTGGAGATTTTGACCTGGCCTTGCAGTATTATGGAGAAGCTGTGAAGTTAACAGAAGACAATGTCAAAATTGCTGATATATACTTTAAAGAGGCGGATATTAAGAGCAGACAGGGTCAAAAGCCTGCTGCCAGGGATTTCGCAAAAATGGCATTAACTGCAGATCCTTCCCTGAAGAAAGCGTGGACTCTGATAGGTAATTTGTATTATACAAGCTACAGTGCTTGTAAAAAAGGACAAAACATAGTTGAAGACAGGGCGGTATACTTTGCTGCTTATGAGATGTATAGAAATGCAGGCGATCAGGAAGCCATGCGAAGTGCAAAGGCCCAGTTTCCTACAATGGAAGAAATTTTTACCTATAATATGGAAGTTGGACAACCCATAAAGGTTGGATGTTGGATCAACGAAGTGGTTACAATTCAAAGAAGAGACTAAACGATTTGAGTTTTCAATAAATAGCGGTCAATTTTAGCTAATTGACCGTTTTTTCATTTATGGAATACAGGTTTGTATTTTTAGTACCCCTTGTTTTCATCTGGATGGGTTGTAATGAAGTCCATGATGAAAGTGAAATGCCCATTTATGAAGGCCCGATTCTTGAATTAACCAATGCCACCACCTATTATAGTGATTCATCAGTAGTAAGGATAAAACTCCAGGCCCCTAAGCAACTGGAATTTGAAAACAAAGATCGGGAATTTAAAGAAGGAATTTATCTGGAATTTTATGAACCTGATGGATCTTTATCCTCTAATTTAAGAGCCAATTACTGCTATTATTATGCAAGGGAGGATAAATGGCGAGCACTCGGAAATGTTGTTGTCAAGAATATAGCCAACAAGGAACAATTGGATACAGAAGAGCTTTTCTGGGTTCCTGATGATGAAATAGTCTACACTAATAAATTTGTACGGATTGAAACGGAGGGAGAAATTATTATGGGAGAAGGATTAGAGGCAAAACAGGATTTCTCCTGGTGGACCTTGGAGGAGATGAGAGGTACCATATATCTGGATGAATAAACGACTCAATACTGTATTGTTTTCACTTATAGTGGTGGGTATTATAATTGGAACCCATCAAACCATAACGGTTGGATTTCAGGAATCTTATTGGATTTTTATGCTTACCTTCGCAATATATCTAGTTTTTGCTTATTATAGGGGGAAAAACAAAAAGTAATTATTCAATTCAGAATGGATAATTCCATAATCTTAATCCTAGTTTCCTTATTATTTTCCAGCTTTTTCTCCGGAATTGAAATAGCATTTATTTCATCGGACCGGCTACAAATCGAACTTGAAAAGGAACGTGGAACAATTGCAGGAAAAATTCTATCCCGTTTTACGAAAAATCAAGCACATTTTATCGGGACTACGCTTATAGGCAATACTATTTCCCTGGTGGTTTATGGAA
Organism: Cyclobacteriaceae bacterium; assembly: GCA_024644875.1. GTDB lineage: Bacteria > Bacteroidota > Bacteroidia > Cytophagales > Cyclobacteriaceae > JAGTVG01. The sequence continues at coordinate 35,339 of JAHEGY010000015.1, read as the reverse complement.
TATTTATGGCCAACCTCATTGAGCCGGTCTTGTCAGATATACTTCCTGCCTATTTGAACAATCAATCATTAATACTAATAATCCAGACTATCCTGGCCACGCTAATTGTACTTTTAACAGCAGAATTCTTGCCTAAAATAATATTCAGAATTGATCCGAATTTCTTTTTAAGCGTATTTGCAATTCCCTTACTTCTCGTATACTTCATTTTGTATCCAGTAGTTTACGGCATTGTCGGATTATCAAAATATATAATTATTAAAGTATTACACCTTAAGTTCAAGGAAGACGAACCTGTTTTTAGTCTGACTGATCTCAATGAGTTCATTCAAAGTAAATTTATCGAAGACAGGACGGAGGGAAAATTTGATATTGATACTAAGATCTTTAATAATGCCCTTGAATTCAAAACAGTAAAACTAAGAGAATGCATGATCCCGAGAACCGAAATAGTTGCGGTTGAATTATCTAGCGATATAGAAACGCTAAGAAATGAATTCGTGGAAAGTGGGTTATCAAAAATTTTGGTTTATAAAGAATCAATAGATGATATAATAGGGTATTGTCATTCACTTGAACTATTTAAAAAACCAAGGAATATTGAAAGCATATTATCTCCTATTATCATTGTTCCGGAGACGCTCCTGGCCAACGAGTTATTGGTACAGTTCATAACAGAAAGAAAATCATTGGCACTTGTAGTTGATGAATTTGGGGGCACCTCGGGTATAGTGACAATAGAAGATATTATTGAAGAAATATTTGGAGAAATTGAAGATGAACATGACGAACAGGACCTCGTAGAACATAAATTGGATGATGAAAGTTTTCTCTTAAGTGCCAGGCACGAAATAGACTATCTTAATGAAAGGTATGGATGGAATTTACCCCTGGGAGAATATGATACATTAGGTGGATTAATCTTATCTATTACCGAGGATATACCCTCTCTGAATCAGGATGTTATTATTAAGCCTTTCAAATTTCATATTGTCTCTATCGAGGAGAACAGGATCAACCTCGTTAAAATGTCTTTATTACAGGAGAAGGATAAGTAGCCAACAGATAATGCACCCCTTCAAATTTTGAGTTTACTATTAATGTATATATTTTTGCGCCACTTAATATACGTAGAATGGCACTAATTAGTAAAATAAGAGAGAAAACTGGATTAGCGGTTGGAATAATTGCATTTGGATTGATTCTATTCCTTGTAGGTGGAGATATTCTTGGACCAAATTCTGTAATACTGGGGAATAATAAGGCAGAAGTAGGAGAAATTGCAGGCCAGAAGATTGATCATGCGGAATATATTCAGCAGATTGAAGAGTTGAAATATAATTACACATTAAATTTTAACCGTAATCCATCTGAAAATGAAATGATCGCGATCAGGCAGCAGGCCTGGGATTATCTGATCGTTAAAAAAGCTTTTCAGAAAGAATTTGATAAACTGGGATTATCTGTTTCTGAAGAAGAGCTTGTTGATATGGTTCAGGGTAAAAACATACACCCTGACCTGGTACAAGCCTTCACTAATCCGCAAACAGGAGAATTTGACAGGGAACAGATCGTAATGTACCTGCAACAGATCAATCAGATGCCTCCTCAACAGCAAGCGGGTTGGTATATGTTTGAGAGTAATCTTGAGCCTTCAAGGTTGAGGTTAAAATATGATAATCTGCTCCTAAAAACCGATTATGTTACGGAAGCTGAAGCAGAACAGCTTTATAAGCAGGAGAACGGAGTAGCAGAGATAAAGTATTTATACATACCATATTATTCCCTGAGTGATACAACTGTAGCAGTTACCGACAGTGATCTTCAGAATTATCTTTCTGAGCATCAAAAGAGTTATTATAATGAGGATACGCGGTCACTTATATATGTGAGTTTCCCAATTATACCCTCCAGTGATGATTCTTTATTCTTCATGGATGAAATGGATAAATTAGCAAAGGAGTTTGCAGAAATTGATGATGATTCCATTTATGCCAGGATTAATACCGATGGAAATTCACCTTATGAGACATACACTATCGGCCAGCTTCCGTCAAGAATTAGAAATGAGCTGGATAATTTATCACCGGGATACGTTGTTGGGCCTTATCTTCAAACAGGAAATTATGTTATCAACAAGATAACCGATATTTTGGAAGACACCTTGTTTTATGCAAGAGCCAGTCATATTCTAATTAAACCTGACTCGGAAAGTTCCGCCGATAAAAATAAAGCAAGACAGGAAGCCCAAAGCTTGTTGAACCAGATAAGGAACGGAGCAAATTTTGCCCTGATAGCCAGAGATAACAGCGATGATCCCAGTAGCGCTGCAGGAGGGGATCTTGGATGGTTTGATGAAAATAGAATGGTCAAGCCTTTTGCTGATGCTGTCTTCTCAAGGACAAGTGAAGGATTGGTCCCAAGGGTGGTTGAAACCGAATTTGGCTACCACATTATAAATGTGACCGGAAAGAAAACAAACAAATTATTTAAAGTAGCTACTATCGAACGGGAAATTAGTGCCAGTGATATCACCCGTGATGAAGCTTTTCGAAAAGCTGATTATTTTGCAAGCCTCACCGCAAATCGTGAAGAGTTCGAGCGGAATGCAGCTACCGACTCATTAACTATAAATGAAGCCGAAAGTCTGAAAAAGGATGATAGAAGAATAAGCGGACTGGGGGATGCCCGGGAAATAATTCGTTGGGCATTTTTAGATGCTTCAATTGATGAATCATCCACTGTTTTCGAATTAGATAATCAATACGTCATTGCAGTGTTGACTGATAAGACAGAAGAAGGTCCTGCTGGTCTTGAAGACGTAAGGGTTCAACTGACTCCAAAAGTTAAAAATGAACTTAAAGCTGAATATATCATTCAGAAATTGAATGATCTGGAAGGAACACTCGATGAAATTGCAGAGAAGTATGGAAGTGAAGCCAGGGTATATGAATCATTTGACATAAAGTTATCCTCAAACTCTATTCCAAACATAGGATTTGCACCTGTGGCAGTGGGAACAATATTTTCAATGAATGAAGGGGAAACATCCGAACCGATCATTGAAAATGACGGTGTGGTGATTATACAATTAAATTCATTAATCGAATCTCCTGAAATAGCAGATTATACAAGTTATAAAAATCAGCTGTTGCAAAGACGGTCGAGCAGAACATCGTATCTGACTTCTGAAGCAATAAAAGAATATTCAGATATCGTTGATGAGAGATACCGATTTTTCTAGTATTCAAATATTAAAGTGTATTAGAATTACCTAAAAGGAAATATATATACCAATTAACCTTCTTTGTTAAGATTCAATTGGTCAATGATTTAATGGATTAAAGATTAAAATAATTTCTTTCCGGGATCTAAAATAAATAATGAAAGATCAATCCAATTTTGAGGAATTTAAGCAGCAACTGGTAGATCATTATACTTTTCCTACTTTATATTTATTTAAGTTTATCGTGCCTGCCCAGAAATCTGATGATTTCAAGAATCTTTTTAACAAAATCCAATTTGACACAAAACGGTCTAAAACAGGTAAATATATCAGCTTTTCCAAAAAGCATAGAGTTAAGTCCAGTGATGAAATAATAGAGATATATAGGAAAGCATATACTATTGATGGAATCATCTCTCTGTGATTCGATGTTTTTTATTCATTTCATTTTATGTATCTGCTAAAAATGATATATTTTTAAGTTAATTCTATGTACAGATATTTTGCTTATATCATTCTTAGTTTTATAATTGGTTGCGCGCTTCCTCAACCTGACAAAAAAAAGAAAGAAATTCCAAAAGATACTGTCGATTCTGTGTCCTACGGACAGATCCCCATCGAAGATTTTGACATTTTAATGCAGGAAAGTGAAGATCCGGGACGGGTAACCTGGCAAAATCCTGAAATGGTTATATCAAAAATGGGGGATATAAATGATCTTGTCGTTGCAGATATAGGAGCCGGTACTGGTTATTTTGCTTTGCGGATTGTTAAAAAAGGAGGAACTGTTATTGGGATTGATATCGATCAGAAATCCATTGATTATATTGAGGAAAGAAAATCAGAATTATCTCCCGAAACTGCAAACAGGTTAACAACCAGGCTGTCGTATCCCGATGACCCCAGACTGGATGCGAACGAAACGGATTGGGTATTGATAGTAAACACATATTATTTTATCGATGACAGAGTGAATTACCTGAAAAAAGTTAAACATGGGTTAAAAAAGAATGGTAAAATTATGGTGGTTGATTACAAAATAGGAGGAATGCCTATTGGTCCAAGTGATGTAGTAAAAGTTCCAATTACAAAGGCCATTACCGAGATAAAGTCAGCTGGATTTAGAATCCTTGAAATTGATAATAGTAGTCTGCAATACCAGTACATCATTGTTGCTCAACGCTAATATCATGCGCACAGGTTTTATCTCAACCATCATTGTTGTTTTATGTATTTCTAACCAGGTTATATCTGCACAGAAAGATTCTATTGAATTTCCCGATCTATCTGAAAATGCCCATATAAGTTTGATCACAGGAGAACCCGGAGATGCCTTATATGAGAAGTTTGGACACAGTGCAATACGGGTGTATGATCCGGTGAATGGCATTGACCTGGCATATAATTATGGCACTTTTGATTTTAATGCACCTGGATTCTATCCTAAGTTCTTAATGGGAAAATTGAATTATTTTCTTTCTGTTTATGACTTCAAACGGATGGTTTATGCTTACAAATACTATAATAAGTCTTTGTATGAACAAATTATCAACTTAAATTATGAGGAAAAAGTTGCAGTCTACAATTTCCTTAATAACAACTATCTCCCTGAGAATCGATACTACCTTTATGAGTTTTTCTTCGATAATTGTTCGTCCCGAATAAGGGATGTGTTTGAAAGGATTCTAGGCCCCAGCCTCCATTTTGATGAAGAACATATAAAAGACCATAAGACATTCAGGCAATTATTGGACGAGTTTTTAATCAAGGCAAAATGGGGAGACTTTGGAATAGACTTAATTATTGGCCGTCCTGCAGATGTTATCGCTTCTTCCCGTGAATACATGTTTTTACCCTATAAACTATTTGACGCGTTTGAATATGCCCGTATTGAGCGGGATAGTATTGAGGTGCCACTAGTCCTCAGTACACACGTGATCAATCAATCTATAATATTGCCTGGGAGCGAAGGTTACGGAATATCGCCTTCACTTTTATTCTGGACAATATTTATTATTATTCTACTATTATCAATATTCATAAATAACAGGAAAAAAATCTTCAAGTATATTGATTCAGTATTATTTATAGTTATAGGATTTGCCGGCCTTTTAATTTGCTTTTTATGGTTTGCAACAGATCATATAAGCACTAAGGACAATCTAAATCTTTTATGGACTTTTCCTGTATATTTATTTTTGCCTTATATGATCCTGAGGAATAAGAAAACAACCTGGATGCGATTTTATTTTCAATTCTGGATGATATTTCTGATACTGTTTCTGGCCACCTGGAAGATTCTGCCGCAGCAATTAAACACTGTCAATATCCCAATTATTCTTACGCTTGTAGTAAGATTCTATTATAATTCAAGAAAAAACAAAAATAATGATGTGGAAAGAAGAAAATAATTACTTGAAAAGGTCCTTTAAATTCAAGGATTTCACTGAAGCTTTCGCCTTTATGACAAAGGTTGCTCTGATAGCAGAGAAAAGAGATCATCATCCACGCTGGACTAATGTATATAATGAAGTCGAGATCATGCTAAACACACATGATAAGGGAGATGTTGTTACAGAAAAAGACCATGAGTTAGCAGGCGAAATAGATAAGCTGCTTACCTGAATGTATGAAAGAAACAGCACAATTTTTTTTAGTACCTACACCGATAGGAAACCTGGAGGATATTACATTACGGGCTCTTCGTATTTTGAAAGAAGTGGATTTCATTTATGCTGAAGATACCAGGAATACCTTAAATCTTCTAAAGTTCTATGATATAAACAATATTCTGAAAAGTTATCACTCATACAATGAACATAAGATCCAAAAATTTATAATTAACTCATTGAATGATGGATCTAAAATAGCCCTGGTGACTGATGCCGGGACTCCAGGTATTTCGGATCCTGGTTATCTGATCGTTAAGGCCTGTCTCATGAATAATATTGAAATAGAATGCCTTCCTGGTCCCACTGCATTTGTGCCTGCACTTGTAAAATCCGGACTTCCAATAGACCGCTTTACCTTTGAGGGTTTCCTGCCACACAAGAAAGGCCGTAAGAAACGACTTGAATCATTAATTAATGAGACTCGGACCATGATATTTTATGAATCACCATATAGGATCTTAAAAACGATAGATGATTTCATCTCATATTTTGGACCTTCGAGGGAAGCCTCTGTATCAAGGGAGATATCCAAGAAATTTGAGGAAACAGTGAATGGGAAACTAGAATCAATAAAACATCATTTTGAAGAAGGAAAAATAAAAGGGGAATTTGTACTTGTCGTGCAGGGCAGATAATTGGTGATTCCTTACAATTCGTATTTTTTTTTATGATATTTATAGGGACCATCCTTACTCGGGAAGAACACAAATTAATATTTAATGGATTTAGATTATTTATTATCAGAAACGATCAGAATTTCCAAGCTTGCCGGGAAATTTATTCACGATGAACGCATAAATTTTGATTTCTCGAAGATCGAATATAAAGGGCCAAACGATCTTGTTTCCTATGTGGATAAACAAGCTGAAATGTTGTTGGTAGAAAATCTGCAAAGCATATTGCCAGACTCAGGATTTATTGCTGAAGAAGGAACAGGTGAAAAAAAGGAAATCAATTGGGTGATTGATCCACTGGATGGCACCACTAATTTTATGCATGGACTACCTCCATATTCTGTTAGTATTGCATTAATGAAAGGAAATGATATCCTCCTGGGTGTGATTTATGAGATTACGTCGGGTGAATGTTATTATGCACATAAGCATAGCAAGGCCTATTGCGATGATAAACCCATTCAGGTATCTAATATCAGGGAATTTAAAAATGGACTCTATATAACAGGATATCCATACAGAGATTTTTCTAAAATGGATAGTTTTTACAGGATTATGCATCACTTCCTGGAAAATTCGCATGGTCTGCGAAGATTTGGAAGTGCTGCCGCAGACCTTGCTTATGTAGCCAGTGGTAAGTGTGAAGGTTTTTTTGAGTTTTTCCTAAGTCCCTGGGATGTGGCAGCAGGTTGCCTGATTGTACAACAAGCAGGTGGTATCGTAACTGATTTTAAAGGAGGGGATGATTATATCTTTGGAAAGGAAATAATTGCCGGAACAATTGTCCAACCTGATATGTTAAAAATAATAAATAAATATTGGTATTCGTCAAAATGATTATATTTGCGCATCCTAATTAGATACTAAGATGATATTTCAAGAGGTATTGGTGTTTGCTTTATTTTTTGGGGCTATTGGATTTATCGGGACTATTTTCTGGAAATCATTAAATACCGATTCCGGGAACAGTAGAGGCTGTGCATCATGTTCTGTTAGGGATATGAAAAAGGTTCAGTATCAGTTCTTTAAAAATCACAAAAGAAAGAAAGTTCTTTAATTAGCCCATATATTACTACCCTCAGTACAGTTTTGGCAGATATCGATAATTTTTCGGGATGATTGGATATTTTTCCTAAAAAGGGTGTGGTTTTTATTATTCCAGATCTCAGAAAATCGGTTCTCATTCAAGTTTCCATATATGTATTTGGCGTCCTTATCAAAACAGCAAGGAACCATTTTCCCATCCCATGTCATTACAGAAGAGCTCCACATCCTCCAACATTTGTTCTCAAGCTTATTCTTAATTACGTAGCTCCCATTCATTTTTTTATATCTGCTCATTTTTTCATTATCAGGTATTATCAGTGATCCTTTTTTTAAATCATATACCTGGGCAGTTTTTATTGATAGTTGATCTACCTTTAACTCGAGACTTAATTTCTCAATATCCCTCAGCTGATGTTGGTTGGTTTTCATTATCAGGAATTGTAGAATGATTAGGGGTTTATGCTTATCTAACTTTTCCTTCCAATAAACAAGCTTTTGAATACCACTGACAACCTTTTTGTAATTTCCACCGATTCGGTAGCTTTCATAGGCTTCCTGATCTGTACCATCCAAAGAGATAATGATCTTATCTAATCCGGAAAGTATGGTTTTTTTTGCATTGTCTTCATCGAGAAAATGTGCGTTTGTTGATGTAACAGTGTAAATTCCATTTTTAGAGGCATAGCTCACAAGATCAAAAAAATTCCGATTAAGGAATGGTTCACCCTGAAAATATAATATCAAATAAGAGAGGAAGGATTTGCATTGGTCGATGATACTTTTGTAAAAATCAAATTCTATTGAGCCAGTTGGTCTGGTGAATGATCTAAGTCCGCTTGGACATTCGGGACATCTTAGATTACATGAAGTTGTTGGTTCTATTGATAGAGCGAAAGGTTTGCCCCAATGTATATCTTTTTTGGTTATTGCGGATATGAAGTAACTTAATTTTAGTAATAATATATTCCATACTTTATAAATGGTAAGTTTTTGAATCAAATGTATTCCTTCCAGCAACTTATTGACCATGGTAGTAAAATTCTAGCCCGAAACAGATTATGCAGACTTAAAATTAACGATCTTAAGATAATTCCATTGGCTATCGATCTTAAATTTCAATTTTATATTGGCTGATTCTTTATTTCGTAAATAAAAACATAGTAATTTAATCCACAAAAGGACCTGAATTTTAAAATATTAAATTCCATAAATTATGAAGAACCTAGATTTATTTTCTAAAAGGGTGCTAAGTATTTCAATTGGGCTTTCAGTGGTAGCACTTAGTTTTAGCCTGTTATTTATGTCATTGAAGAGCGTTACAGCTGTAAAAGCTGAAAGCTTCGAGAAAAAGTGGGTTGATAATAATGCAATCCACAATGCAAATTATTTTGTCCAAAATGATTCACTGAATAATACAGGAGAATCCGATGAAATGATCAAGGCCATTCAGGCTTTTGGGATTGGAATAAGGGAAGGAAACTTATATTTTGGAATTTTGTACAGCAATAACTCTATTGGAATTCACAAAGCTCCTGCAGAAGGTGAGGACGTGCTTGACTGGTAGGATTCAGTTCTTCAATTTTGAGTAATGATGATACTTTTTCCAGGCGGCCCATCCTTCCCGGAAAGAAGGGAATAGTATACCCATGTTCCTGTTGATCCGGGCAATTTCATAGATCTCATTCCAGTGATCAAAAACAACCTTATAGGCCTGGGTTAAAGAAAATCCCGGATGGTAAATATGAGCAGGCTCACTTTTGGCACCGTTTAATTCAAGTATTTTAAAATTCTTACCTTCATTCAGATCATTAATACTCTTACACCGGATATCAAAGCGGCCATAAAAGAATCCTTCTATATTTTTTCCAATATCATCAATGACCTTTAATAAAGATTTACTAATCAGGTCATTGCCATTGATAAATGTGGTCCCCCTGCAATGGTTGGCAATAGATACCAATTCAATTCTTTCATTTTTACCGGGAATAAAATTCATTAGATCAGGGTGTCTTTTCTCCAGCTCTTTCAATTGTATCAAAGCTCTGGGATTCTCTTTGATCAAATCTTTAACTTTTGAATTGCCATCACCAATGATAAAAAGAAGTTTCTTTTTTACGATTGAAGTAATGTTGCCATTTTCCTTATCAGGATGCCGTATATAGAATATTCCTAATTCAACAGGATAGTCTATGAATTCCTGGATAATTATATTCAGGCGATTGACATCGAGATACTTCGTCAACTCAACCGAGTCTTCTATTTTTTCAACTCCTTTTCCTCTCTCACCATAGTCCGGTTTAATAATTATAGGGAAATGCATTGAAAGGGATCCCATAGCATTGATAATTTCATCCTTGGAAACGGGATGATTGAAAAATAAGGTTTTAGGGATCAGATTTTCAGGTAAAAGATCAAGAATTTTCTTCTTGGATTCTATGAGCATTCCACCACTTTCAATTTTTGGATTGACATTAAAAAAGAAGAAGAGTGACCTCGATTTTAGAGCAAGCCATAGAAAATAGAAAAATACAGGAATGTAAAAGATCTGCCAGGGCCAATATTCCCAGTTTACGCATTGAATAAGGAATTTACTGTTTTTGAAAATACTCAAAGAGTTTAGGGGTTGATTTTAGTATTCCAGTTCTTTTATCGTCGTTTTATTATTTATCAAATCAAGATACTCCATTTGTATCTTACTTTGCATAGCACCTACCGAGGTTATACTTACAGTTCTTAGTGAAAACTCTTTTCTTTCCATTAATACGTCTGTTTCCTTTCTCCCGTCTCCGGCTTTCAGATGGAAGTCAATTAAATCTTTTTGTTTAAATCGTTGATTAGCCTTTTTCCATTCGTTGAACCACTTTTCCCTTAAATTTATAATTACCTTATTATATAATGTTGCAGATGACCAGATTCTTGGTAGTGTAAAATCATGATTTAGAAGGTATCTTCTTTCGCCATCCCATTTAAATTCAAGGAGTGATCTGTTTTGCATTATTACCAGGGTAAAGGGTTCAATATTATCCAGATTATACTTTTCTGAGAAGCTTTGAACATCAGGAAAACTGAAAAAGTCAAGAACAATCAACCCCCTGCTATGCCTGTAAGGATACTGTGGTACGTGAGCATAAAATGCCCCGTTAAACAAGCAGGCCGTTTTGCCAGTATTATCACATGCAATCCAGGTGCCTCCACCTTTTGGATCCTTCGGATACATCAGATTATAGGATCCAAATTCTGATATCTCAGGGCCTGTAGCCGATGGCCTGGTGGTTTGCTCATCTCTGCTGAATGTTAGTATATATTCACTCCCGGAAACGGGTATGAATGTAACTGTACACATTTTTAACTGTGTTTCTGATTTACAAATCTTACTGTTGAACTTGCTATTCCAAAATGTTCGGGTAATTCTAGATAATTGAAATGCTCGATTATAGCCTGTTTGATAATGGCCAGATGATGGATAGTATGTTCGATATTATAAGCAAGTTCTCTATAATAATTGGTGGATAAGCGGATACTAGCATCAGATTCTTCTTCTCCGTATTTCAATTCCAGGCTGAGATCATCATTTACTGTTTGATTGCTGATCTTTTCTTTTATTTCATTAATCAATTCTATTGTAAAGGCTTTGTCATTCTCAATTCTAGGATCTCTTTTTCTTTTATCATAATTTATCATTCCGGATTGCAATCCATCAAATAAACAGATATAAAATTCAAGTATATGCCTTACATGCTGGCTTACAGAAGCATTTAATATTTGTATATTCAAATCGTAATGATCCGCCTTCATTTGGTCCAAAACGACTACCAGTTGATCCAATACAAGTTTTGCAGTTATTTTTAAATCCATTCAGACTAAATAAATTGGAGTATAAAGTTATGCCATATTACCTACAATAGATACTATTCTATTAATAAATACCCAAGGATTTGAGAAGGGACAAATCAATTTTGCCCAGTCTAAAGTTTACACAAAATTTAAATTTTCAAATTGATTATTAATTTGTTCCCATACCAAATGACTTTCAAACCCCTTACCGATTATATATCGGGCCACCTTATTTTTAATAATATATGGATCAGTATCCCGCATCATTTTCAACTTTTTATGGATGAGCTTTTCAATTATTTGTTGATATTCAGATTTGTCAATGGATTCGATGACCTCATTTATGATCTGGTGATCAATTGATCTTTCTTTGAGACCCTGCATGATTTTTATTTTGCCCCAGGAATTGCTTCTTAGTTTTCCCAGTGTATATGATTCAGCAAAACGTTTTTCATTCAGAAATCCTTCTACAATCAATTTTTCAATAATTTGCTTTATAAATGAATTATCTGCGCGATACCTTTCCAATTGCTTTCTTACATCATAAACCGAACGTTCCTGATAGGAACAATATCTGAACATTTTATTCAGGATCTCATTTTCTGATATTTTTTTATTCAGTATATTTTTTTCCTTATCCATTGATTTTAAACACTCACTAAAGACATCAATAAATCAATCAGACTATACCTTAATTCCAATTATTAAAATATCATCTGTTTGTAAATTAAAATTTTTCCATTGGTGAAAAACAGATTTCAGTTTTTCGCCCTGATCCGCTAGTGGAAGTTCAGCTATTGATTGTAAAAGACTTTTAAAATGAAGTTTCATGTATTTCTTTCCTTTTTCACCTCCAAATTGATCCTGGAAGCCATCAGTAGCCAGGTATATGACGTCGTCTCTTTTTAAATCTATACTGATCTCACTGAAATTTTTCACAGTACTGTTACCACCGCCAACTGAAAATCTATTTCCTTTGATATGGTTTAGCTTGCCATCTGAATAGTGGTATAATGGCATTTTCGCTCCTGAAAATTTAAGATTACGGGATTTTCTATCGATCATACAGGCTGCTAAGTCAATTCCTTCAAAAGCCGAAAGCTGTATTCCCTGCTGGTTTAATTCTTTTTTAACATTATCATCCAGGAATCCCAGGACCTTACTGGGGGAATCTTCAGATTTCAGATCGAAAACATGCCGGTTCAACAGGGTGTTTGCCAGAACTGTCATAAAAGCCCCGGGTACTCCATGTCCGGAACAATCCAGAACGACCAGACAAATAGTGTTTTTAAACTCTGCGTACCAATAAAAATCTCCACCTACAATATCCCGTGGTTGGTACCATAAAAAAGTATCATTGAACTTTGACTGTAACAGGTTGCTGTCAGGCAAAAGCGATAATTGAATCCTTTTTGCATATTCCAGGCTATCGGTTATTTGCTTATTCTTTTCAGCAAGGATAGTATTAGCTTTTTCAATACTCTCCTTCTGAATCTCTATTTCAATTTTTTGTTGGTTAATGGCATTTTTTTGATCGTTTAATGCCTTGTTGACTTTATTTTGAACGCGGTATTGCCGATATAATAAGATCGTTAATATAAAAACGAAAATTAACACTGATATCAGCCAGATATTGATCATATTTTTCTTCCCTGCCTCCATTTCTCTTATCCGGTTCTCATTCATGAGCATTTCAATTTGTTTGTTTTTCTGTTCAAGATCATATATGGCTTCTGCTTCGGCAATCTGGATAGCGGATTGATTTGAGAACAAGGTGTCCTTATGAGAAGTATATAATTTGAAATACCTGAGTGCATTTTCAGTATCATTCTGCTGGTCATAGAAATTAGCCAGGTTCTTATAACATTGTTCTAAAATCGGATCTGCATTTATTTTTTGAGCCACGAACAGGCTTTGTTTAAGGAATACTACAGCAATATCATATTTTTCAATTGCAGAGTATAGGCTTCCCAACTCAGAATATACTTTGGCCCTTAGCTCCAGGTTGTAGGATGAATCGGCGTAAAATAGTGCTTCTTTCAAGTTTACAACGGCTGAATCATATTGGCCCAGGCCTGTATTAGCCATTCCTTTATCTAAAAATAAATACCCCAGTTTCTCAATATCTGGATCTTGATTCACATAAGTAAGAGCTTTATCGTAATTTTCTAATGCTTCTTCAAAATCTTTGATCCCATAATAATACTGCCCGAGGTATCGTAGAGACTCAGATAATATTGACGGATCATTTTCAACTTCAGCTAAATAATAGGCCTGGTTGAAATGTCTGTAGCTTTCATCAAATTGTTCTAAATCTAAATATATCCTTCCAATAGAATTGTATAAATTCGATTGATCATTTACTGACTTAAGATTGGTATAAAGGTTGAGAGCCATAAGGCAATGATCTATGGCATCGGCATCAAATCCTGAACCGTACAAAATATCACACAAGAGTGTATGAGAAGCTGCCATATTCTCCATGTCACCGTTGATACTAAAAATATCTAAAGCGCTCTCTGTATATTCAAAAGCGTCAAAGTAATTTGAAGAGGCGTAATAAACAAATCCAATGTTAAATAGAGTTTCTCCAGTTTTTTTATCGTTTGTTTCTTCGCGATATATTTGAAGTGCCTTATTATAATGGAATATAGCACTGTCAACCGATTTATTCTGAAAATAGAAATTGGCAAGATTAGAGTGTGCGGTGGCAATACCGTCCCTGTATTTAATATCCCGTGCTATGTCTAAAGCGGATCTGAACCTGTTTATTGTATGGTGTTTGTCTCCTTTTGTATAGGATGCATTATAGCGGTTTAGGATCTCAACTTTCCGCTTTCTGTTTTTTGTTGAGTTCAATTTCTGTTCAAGGCTGTCAATATCAATCCCATAACTGATATGTATGGATAGACAAATACAAATCACTGAAAATAATAGCCTGATCACTTAAATAAATATATTTTAAGTAGCTTTAAAATTGATCAGAATTTAATCAATCAGCTTCAATTATTCTAAATTTATAATATGTTTTTATACCCTATTTCTATATATTTCGAATATATAGATCATTGATAATAACCAATAAGATATAGTAGATTGTTCAAAATTAGGTAATATTAATTATGGAATACAGAAATCTTGGAAAATCAAATTATAGAGTATCAGTTATTTCTTTTGGTGCATGGGCCATAGGTGGATGGATGTGGGGAGGTGCTGATGAGAATGATGCATTTGAAGCGATTAATACGGCTATTGACTCTGGAATGACCTCCATTGATACAGCACCGATATACGGATTTGGGAAAAGTGAAGAAATTGTAGGTAATGTAATTAGAGATAAAAGGGATAAAGTGGAAATATTAACAAAATATGGCCTACGTTGGGATACGAACAAGGGTTCCTTTTACTTTAAAAGTGCTGATTCTAAAAATGAAGAAGTTTCAATACATAGATATGCAGGACCTGAGAGCATTATTCAGGAATGTGAGGATAGTTTAAAACGCCTACAAACCGATTATATAGATCTATATCAGATACACTGGCATGATCCCACAACGCCTATTGATGATACTATGGAGGCCATCAGTAAACTTAAAAAAGATGGAAAGATACTAACAGCAGGTGTCAGCAATTATACTTCTGGTCAGATGAAAGAAGCTGACAGCATTACTGAAATTGTTACTAATCAGGTTCCCTACAGTATGGTGCTTCGTGATATTGAAAAGGAATTAGTGCCTTATTGTCTTCAAACCGGGAAGGGTATATTGGCATATAGCCCACTACAGCGTGGAGTATTAACCGGTAAGATTACCTCGGGATATGCCTTTAACCCAGGTGACCACCGACCTCAAACGCCTTATTTCAAGGAGCCCAATCTTTCCCGGATCAATGAATTTTTAAAGAAAATCGAACCTATTGCAAAGGATCATGGCATTACCCTGGCGCAACTTGTTATTTTCTGGACAATAAAACAACCAGCTGTTACTTCTGCATTGGTTGGTGCCAGGAACGCGAAACAGGTTAAGGAAAACCTTAAAGCAGGTGAGATCAATATTGGAGAGGGAGATATCCTTACTATTAACAAGTATCTTGAAGATCTTCGTTTAGATCTGAATGTCTGATTAGCATTATTGAAGGGATAATTATTCTCAATTATTTATTAATCCTCAATTATGAAGGTTGGTTTATTATCAGATACCCATAACTACCTGGATGAAAATATATATAAGTATTTTGAAGAATGTGACGAGATCTGGCATGCTGGAGATATAGGATCGGTCGAAATTGCAGATCAATTGTCAGGTTTCAAGTTATTTAGAGCAGTATTCGGGAATATTGATGAGTCATCTTTGCGGCACAAATATCCTGAAGAGTTGGTATTTGAGATTGAGGGATTAAAAGTATTCATCATACATATTGGTGCTTACCCCCCTAAATATAATAGAAGTATTCGACGCAGACTGGATGAGGTAAATCCTGGTTTATTTATCTGTGGGCATTCACATATAGCAAAAATAATGAATGATCCGGAAAGGAAATTATTACATATTAACCCTGGTGCAGCAGGTAGACAGGGCTTTCATCATATAAGAAGTATTGTCAGGTTCAGTATTTCGAGAGGAAAAATTGAGAATATTCAACTTATAGAATTGGGTAAAAGGGGATAAAAAAATCCCGCCGTGCGGGATTCCAAGCAAAATATAGTATCCGTATACTTTTTCTTAAGCTTTTTTAGCTACAGGTTTTTTGGTCGCTTTGGGTGACTTTTTCTCAGTACTCTCAGCCGATTTTGATTTCTCTTCCTTTGGTTTTTCTGTTTTAGCTTCTACCTTTTCTGTTTTAGCTTCTGCCTTTTCTGTTTTAGCTTCTGCCTTTTTTGTTTTAGCTTCTGCCTTTTTTTCTGAAGTTTTCTCAACTTCAGCTTCCGTTTTTGGGGAAGACTTGGTGTCAACTACCTGCTTTTCCTGCTTTATTGTTTTTTCATCCGCAGCCTCCGGTGCTTTCGGTGCCTCTTTTTTTGTTGTATTTTTCCCGAAAGTTGCTTTAATTTCTTCAATATCAATATTTTTCAAAGTAGGTTTTGAGGTCAACCTCTTAATAGATGACTTTCTCTGTTTGGCCCTTACCCTGTTTCTTAAGGCTTTTCTTTTAATTGTAGTTGTACTCATTGTTCCCTTATTTAAAAACGAGGTGCAAATATAACCTATTAATGTTATAAATTAATAATAGAAAGTGCTCATTTTGAGAAAACATCGTAAATATTGAATTTAAATCCTTGGCCATACCATGAATCAATTTTAAAAGCCAATTCATGACATCATATCCACTAATGTCCTTACCTTGATAAATTGCTATTATTCATATACATTTTTAATCAGAAATACTAAATATTAAAAAATATGAACCAAAGTTGGATTATCTGGAACCTTTTTTTGAAAAAAAACCTTATTATAATTAAGGAGGTACTATAATATCGATAATATTTATTCAGTAAATAGCTTACTTAATAGTGAATATTGATCTAAATTGCATATAGAAAATTCTACAGGTATGGATGGAAAATTTATTGATAGATTATATACTACACATCAGGAAATGGATCCACTTCCTTCAAGATCAGCTATATGTAAATTCACTGAGGGACTTTTAGATCTCCTATTCCCCCAATTAAGTGAGAAGAGTTTTCACAACAGAGAAGAGCTGAATGTTTATGCTGATATTTTAATGAATGATCTGAAGATAATCTTTTTAAATGCCCAACCCTATTTGGATAAGCCTGCTGAGCAAATTGTGGATGCTTTTTTTGATGCTGTTCCTGGAATCTACGACCAGTTGATTGATGATGCCCAAGCAATTCATGATGGTGATCCAGCTGCCAGGAGCAGGGACCAGGTTATTAGAACTTACCCCGGTTTTTTAGCGATAGCTTGCTATAGGATTGGACATGCGTTTTGTCAGATAGGAGTTCCATTGTTACCCAGAATATTAACTGAATATGCCCATTCCAGGACAGGAATTGACATACACCCCAAAGCCACAATCGGAACAAATTTCTGTATTGATCATGGTACCGGAATAGTAATTGGAGAAACCACCAAAATCGGGAACAATGTTAAAATATATCAGGGTGTAACACTCGGTGCATTAAGTGTCAAAAAGGATATGGCAAAGATTAAGCGGCATCCTACCATTGAAGATAATGTTGTGATCTATGCTGCAGCCACTATACTTGGTGGAAGTACAATAATTGGCCGGAACAGTATAATTGGTGGAAATGTATGGCTGACAGAGAGCATACCTCCAAATTCAAGAGTATATCACAAATCCCAGATCGAAGTCAGGGATGGTATTAATAGTGTATCATAGAAGTTAAATTTTAACCGATAGATTTTTAAGAGGAATTTTTATTTTTTAATCCTAAATAATAGCATCATGGAAGAACTAATGCAATTAATAGGTGTCGTCAAACACAAAGGTCAAAGAAGTCTTCAATTAGTGAATCAGAATTTTAGAAAGAAAGAAAAATCCAAAGATAATATTCTTTATAATGGTCTCGTAAATAAAGAATATAAAAATGAACAGGAGGCTGCGAAAAAACTATTTAAGACTGATCCCGGAAACAGAAATTTCAGGAATACAAAAGCAAAACTTAAGCAGAAACTATTAAACAATCTTTTTTTTCTGGATTATCAGAAATCGGAATATACAGCCTACCAAACTGTCTATTATGACTTGTTAAACCAGATGCATCAGATAAAAATATTAATAATGGAAGGAGCCAACTGTATTGCTACCAGGAAAATCCCTTCTATTGCTAAGACCGCCACCGAATTTGAATTGTATGAGATTGCATTAGAATCCCTTAAATTGATCAGGAATGAATATTCTCGAATGGGTAAATGCACCCCATTGAACATTTCTGAAAATGATATTCGGGAAATTATACCCAAAAAAAGTATTGTTGATCAATGCGAGGACATCTATTATGATACCCTGGTGTTGATGAATAAATCTATTAGTTCATGTGAAAAAATATTGGATGATATCCCGAAAAGAATTGGCAAAATTCAGAAATTATCAAAAAAGCATAACATTAAAAGGCTGGATATACTTGCTCAGAAATTGAAGATAGCCTATTATTCAATTTTACAGAACCAAGCCGGCATACTAAAGGTATCCACATATCTTGAAAACGAGTATTTATCCAAAGATAATTCCAAAATTAAGGTTGACTTGCAATACAAAGAAATAGCTTTTCTTAAATTGCACGCACTTTACGTGCTGAATAATACCGAAGAGGGAATTAAATATGCCTTCAATACTTCAGATATCTTTAAATCCGGACATGTTGATTGGTTCCGGTTTAAAGAATATCAATTCCTTATATTAATGAAAGCCGGGAAATTTCATCAGGCAACTAATGTGTTCAGATCAGTAAGAATAAATAAAAACTACCATAAGATTGATGATATTGACAAAGCTCGATGGACCATATACAGGGTTTATCTGTTATTTGTAAATGACAGTAAGCTGGTTAAGTGGGGATTTGATCTGGAAAAATACAAAGAAGAAACACCAGCGTTTAATAAAGAATATCAGGGCTATAACATAGCCACATTAATCATTCAGTTTTTATTATATTTCAGAGAAGCAGATGTAAAGAACTTAAAGAATAAATTAAATCAATTATCTAAATTAAGTTCAGTCCATTTAGATAAAAGGCATAATTACAGGAACAGTATATTTATCAGGATGTTGGAAATAATAGTTGAGAAGAACTATGATTTCAAATCCATTTCAGAAAAAGGATCAAATTATCTTAAAAAGCTTCTAACATCTCAAATTCCTCCAGATTGGCATCAGGAGCTGGAAATAATTCCATATGAAAAATTATGGGAATATGTTTTGAATATCCTGGAAACCAATAAATATTATCTTCACTACCGGTTTTATAATCTTCATGAAATATAAAATCAGGTCAGAATACAAATAAAAGGTAACTGTTTTTTAATCTGAGGCTTAGAAAGGTATAAAATATCTAATGGCTTTATATCATCCGGGGCCCTTAATCCATATTGGATAATCGCTTTTTAGCCACGATATATTCATCCCAGATCTCATGAAGGATCTCAGCAGCCGGTTTAATATCAGTAATCATCGAAGAGGCCTGGCCGATCTCCAATTCTCCTTTGCTGATATCTCCCAAAAACATGCCTTGCTTCGATCTTCCTTTTCCCAGTAAAAGTGATAGTTCATGTGGACCGGCACCCTTATCCTCAGCAAATTGAACAGAATTATAGAAATCATTCTTTATGAGTCTTACTGGGATCAGTTTCTTTAGAGAAAGTCGTGTATCACCCTCCTTCAAGCTGATTATTTTCTTCTTGAAATTTATATGCGCTGAAGATTCCGTGGAAGCTACAAATCTGGATCCTATTTGTACAGCATCTGCACCGAGAGCCATAACCGCGAGCATGGATCTTCCAGATACTATACCTCCGGCAGCAATAACGGGTAATTTGGTATTTTCTATTACGTTAGGGATCAGACACAAAGTTGTAGTTTCCTCTCTTCCGTTATGCCCTCCAGCTTCAAATCCTTCGGCAACTATTGCATCCACACCAGCATCTTCACTTTTTTCAGCGAATTGCGAAGAGGATACG
The DNA here is from genome assembly GCA_024644875.1 of Cyclobacteriaceae bacterium. Taxonomy (GTDB): domain Bacteria; phylum Bacteroidota; class Bacteroidia; order Cytophagales; family Cyclobacteriaceae; genus JAGTVG01. The sequence goes on along the minus strand of JAHEGY010000015.1, from coordinate 15,223 downwards.
ACATGGGCAACCTTAATGCCTTTCTTCTTTAGCATGTTTGTCCAGGTCTTGGGATTTCCGGCAGAGGTAAATACGATTTGAACACCTTCCTCAATAATTACTTTTATATGCTCTTCAATTTCGGGATATATTAAAGGAAGATTTACGCCAAATGGTTTTAAAGTTGACTTTTTACATTTAATAATGTGTTCCCGGAGAATTTCAGAGGGCATCGAGCCTGAACCGATTAATCCCAGTCCACCTGCACTACTGACAGCTGATGCCAAACGCCACCCACTGCACCACACCATTCCAGCCTGAATGATCGGAAATTGAATATTAAACAAATTGCAAATTCTATTGATCACTTGATGGAATTATAATATGAAAATATTTTGTGAATCTATTTAATAAGATGCAATTATATCTATGTTATCGGTTAATTTTGCACATATGATTTCCAGAGATTTCATTTCGAAATTACTTATTTGGCGGATAAAACATATTAAAAGCCCCACCTTTGTTATTATATTGAGTGTCGTAATTGGCATACTTGCCGGTCTGGCAGCTGTGGTATTAAAAGGAACAGTTCATTATATCCAGTATTTTTTAAAGAGTGGCTTCCTGCCTAATTATACTTATTTCCTCTACCCTTTGATAGGTATTGTGCTAACCGTGATCATTTCAAGATATATTTTTAAAGAAAAGCTAGGTCATGGAATAACAGATATTATATATTCCATATCGAAGAAATTGAGCCTGGTCAAACAAAGTAAGATTTACAGCCGGATGATAACCAGTGCGGTAACAGTCGGGTTTGGAGGTTCTGTAGGTTTAGAGGCACCAATTGTTGTTACCGGATCAGCAATCGGATCAAATGTTTCAAGGTTCATGCATATGAACTACAACCATCGGACCTTGCTAGTTGGATGTGGTGCAGCTGCCTCCATTTCTGCTATATTTAATTCCCCCATTGCAGGTGTTATTTTTTGCTTCGAGGTAATCCTGACGCAGATTACTATAAAAGGATTTATTCCACTGCTGATTGCTTCTGTCTCAGGCTCCATCGTATCTCTCGCCTTATCTGGAGAGGAAATACTATTTTCTTTTGATCTTAAGGATACCTTTAAAGCCAGTGATACACCTTACTACATTCTTCTGGGTATAATTTGCGGATTTATCTCATTGTATTTTACCAAAATGATGTATCTCATCGAGCATAGGATCATAAAAATCAGGAACTATGTAGGCAGAGGGCTGCTGGGCGGGATTCTTCTCGGGATAATTATCATATTACTACCCCCGATATATGGCGAAGGATACGATACCATTAAGGCATTGTTGAATAGCAATGAAAGTGATATACTCGCCAATAACCTGTTTATCTCTGACTCTAACAATCTTATTGTATTCGGGATTTTTCTGGCCGGAATCGTCCTGATCAAACCAATAGCCACAGCACTAACCATTGGATCAGGAGGAAGTGGAGGGATATTTGCTCCCTCACTTTTTCTGGGGGGGATTACAGGTTATTTAAGTGCATTGACAATCAATAATATTGCCGGTTCAAACATGGTCAGCGTTTCGAATTTTACACTTGTAGGAATGTGTGGCGTAATGAGTGGGGTATTACATGCTCCCCTTACCGGAATATTTCTTATAGCAGAAATCACCAGTGGTTATACGCTATTTGTACCATTAATGATTGTTTCAGCAATATCATTCATTACAATTTCTTACTATGAAGAACACTCCCTTTATACTAAGAATCTGATTGAGCGGGGTGATTATAATCCCTATGACAAGGATAAGCAGGTATTAAGTAATATTCCACTGGATAAATTAATTGAAAGAGATCTCTTAACTATTGAACCTGAGCGAAAACTAAAACACCTGATAAAAGTAGTTAGAAAATCCAAAAGAAATATTTACCCTGTGGTTAGCAAAGATAAAATCCTTGAAGGAATTATTATGCTTGATGATATCAGGGAGATTATGTTCGATGAGGAAGCTCAAAAAATAACTGATATCAAGAGCCTGATGCATAGCCCTCCCGATACTGTAAACCTGAATGACAGTATGCACCAGGTAATGAGAAAGTTCGAAAAAACCGGTGCCTGGAATCTCCCGGTATTATCCGAGGGCAAGTATGAGGGTTTTCTTTCTAAATCAACCATTTTTAATGCTTACAGGAATAACTTAAAACGAAAGAAGTATGCCTGAATTCAAAGTGCAAATTATATACTCTTTGCGCATTTTTTTTATTTCAGCTAAATTTAAATATTAATACTTAAATTCTTAACATTTGCATAACTCTGTCATAATGAGGGAGTTATCCACAGGAATTTAATTTTTTAATTACAGTATAAGTTGCTGATATTCAGGCAATTAAGCCTTATTTTAAAAAAAGTGTGGATAAGTTTGATAAATTGTGGATAAAAAATTTGCTTTTTTAAAATGTTAATTTTGGCCCAAATCATTGTAAATTTCAAAATAAACTTTCAAATATCAGGTCATTTTTATAGTAATTCTTAAAATGCATAAATATAATTTAAAGAGGGACTCATATTACTTTTAAGGAAGGATCAAATTCCATATTTTTATTAAAAATTATAATATTTGATTAGCAGAACATTAAGAATACGTATTTCATTTGTTCTAGGGGTTATCAGTTTTCTACTGATGTCTGCTTCGGGATTAGTTATAACTTTCTCAAAGTATAATGATATCCCTACGGGGATTCCACTTTTCCTACCCTATTTAGCCTTTATTGTTTTTTTCCTTTCCTTGTATATTTTTTACCATTATCACCTGGGGAGGTTAAAGAATGCAAATTTACAGGATCTGTTATGGAAGGTATTTGTTACCGGATTGATAGCAACAATATTATCACTTGGATTAATACTGTTTGAATTCCTGTTCAGGAATCATAAGGTAGGTCAAAATCCCTTGTTCATTAATTTTATATATTTTCTAAACCTGGGCTTAATTTTAGCCTTTCTGCTATCAACATTTGTAGTCTGGGAACGTTTTATATTTTATCAGAAATCAAAACGACTTGTATATTCCTGGAAAATATTTTTATATCTTTTATTACTTTCCCTGTTTTTAATATTTCTGAAAATTGGCTTTGGTAATCCCATTTTTTATATCATCATCGGGATATCATTAATTATCAGTATATATTTTTCAGTGAATTTGAAGTGGGTTGCTTACCTGAATTACAAGCAGAAATGGAAAAGCATATTACTTTTTATATTAGTTGCAATCTACCTTGGCTATTTTATTAAGCAAATCTGGGATGATTCAAGTGATTCAAGTGATGTACTGGTGCTGGATCTTTTTGAGAATATTACCACGCTCATCATATTTATTTTTGTATTCGTTTATGCGATCACTTCCGTACTTGTGTTGTTATTTAATTTGCCCACCTCCTCTGTTTTTGAAAAGAAGCTAGAAGAGATAATTAATTTTCAACGCTTAAGCCAGTCCAGAAATACTGGTAAAAACAAAGAGGAAGTTTATGAAATCCTATTGGAGAGTGCAGTTAGCGCAGTTATGGCAGATGCTGCCTGGTTGGATATTAACCAACCTGGTTCACTCGAAACAAAACAGCTAAGATATAAAATAAAGAAGGAAGACATTCCTGATGTTCTGGAACATATTCCTAAAGGGAAAATCAAAAAACTACTTAGTACGGATCCTGTTAAAAACCTTAGAACAAATCGTTATATAGCCTCAATTCGAGATTATAAGTATCGATCCATATTGGTATTTCCCATCTATATACAGAATGATTCTCTGGGTACGTTGAATCTATTAAAGGAGATCAGTGATGGTTTTAATGATGAGATGATCGATATCATAGGCACTTTCATTAACCAGGCATCCATATCTATTGAGAATTTTAATCTGATAGATGCAGCCGTAGAGAATGAAAGGTATAAGAAGGAACTGAATATTGCCAAAACAGTACAAAGAAACCTGCTTCCGACAAAACTCGAGGAAAGTGACTTCTTTGATATCATAGGTTACTCGGAATCAGCCGATGAAGTTGGAGGTGATTATTATGATATCTTCAAAATCAATGAAGACAAAACCATCATTATTATAGGGGATGTTTCCGGGAAAGGAACCTCCGCCGCCTTCCATATGTCCCAACTGAAAGGAATATTTCATAGCCTGGTACAACTGCAATTATCACCTAAGGATTTTTTAATTTATGCTAATAATGCACTAGCCAAGGGATTGGACAAAAATTCATTTATTACAGCCGCATACTATATTATCGACAGGACTAAAGGATCTTTGTTATTTTCCAGGGCAGGACATTGTCCGACACTTTACTATGATCATAGTAAGAATTCTGCAAATTATTTTTATGGAATTGGACTAGGATTGGGGATAATCAGAAACAATGAATTTTACAGATACGTTAACATAGATAGGATTAAATACAATCCGAAAGATATTTTGGTTTTATTTACAGATGGAATTACTGAGGCAAGAGATGTTAACCAGGAAGAATTTGGATATGACAGGCTGAAAAATATAATCGTTGAAAATGCAGAATTATCCCCGGATGAGATTAAAGATGCAATTGTTAAAGCAATGTATTCTTTTTGTGGAACGAATGCTCTGGAAGATGATTCAACATTAATTATAATAAAGTTCAAGGAAAACAAAACTTAGTTTATTTATAAGCGTAAAAAAGCATGATTACAATTCAAACTAACAAGGAAGAAGATTTTTATATAATTAAAGTGAGTGGTGAGGTGGATGCAAGTTCATCTATTCACCTGGATAATAAAATCGGGGAAATAATTAAGACAGAGAAGAAAATCATCGTGGATTGTAATGATCTTCAGTATATTTCTTCCGCTGGATTGGGTGTTTTTATGTCATATATTCATGAAATGGAGGAAGGCGAGATAAAAATGGTGCTATTTGGTCTCGGGAGTAACGTTAAAAATGTATTTCACATACTTGGTCTGGACCAGTTAATAAATATGGTTGAATCTAAGGAAGATGCTAAGAATTTAGTCGATGCGATATAATTACTCTGCACGGTGTTCAAAAAAGAATCTTGCTGATATCAGAAGTTTTATGAGCAAGACTTTGAATAATCATTTTAAATCAGAGATTGATATTCACCATATGGTACTGGCGGTAGATGAAGTCTGTGCCAATCTCATGATTCATTCCCATAATTGTGATCCAAATAAATCAATCGAACTTTTTGTTGATGTTTCAAAACAGGAGGTAATAATTGAAATACAAGATACAGGGAATGGATTTAATATAAAGAACTATCAGGAACCAACCATCAAGGAAATAATTGTAGAAAAAAAGAAAGGTGGACTTGGTTTAATGTTGGTTAAGAGAATTATGGATAAAGTAGAATTTATTAAAAGCAATAATAACAATATTTGCCGCCTCAAAAAAAAGATACTTGCCAGCAAATAAAGCCCTTTTATTCAGGCTTCTTTCCTATATTCTGCTTAAAATTATGTAAAATTGCACTTTGTTAATGTTGTGTACGTGCTGATTATGAGAGGATTATGCCTTTTTTTATTGTCTGTTATCACCCTTAGCTGTTCATCAATCAAACAGGATTCAATTGATACTTCTACAGTTTTCGATATCAATGGTTCACCAGTATCTGTTGAGGAATTTACCTACAATTTAAACAAGAATATAGGAAATACAGAACCAGCAATAACTAAAAAAGAAATTGACGAATATCTTGATTTGTACATTAACTTCAAATTAAAGGTTAAGGAGGCTGAACTTAAAGGAATGGATACAACAGACTCCTTTTTAAAAGAATTTAATAAATACAGGGATCAATTAACTGAATCATATCTTAAAGATGATTCAATTATTATAAAGCTTGTTCAGGAAGCTTATGAACGAATGCTTTATGAAATTAATGTTTCCCACATTATTATTAGAATTCAAAATCAGAATGATCCAATCGATACATTACAGGCTTTTGAGAAAATTGCACTTATTCATGATCAATTAGTTTCCGGAGCTGATTTTAAAGAGCTGGCCATGGCTTATTCACAGGATCCTTCAGTAAAAACCAATAAAGGAAACCTGGGATATTTTACAGCACTTCAGATGGTTTATCCATTCGAAACTGTAGCTTATAATACTCCTGCGAATCATTACTCGGATCCTTTTAAAACCAGGTTTGGCTACCATGTCCTTAAAGTAAATGATATAAGACCTGCAAGAGGAAAAGTGCAAGTTGCTCATATTATGTTGAGATTCGGAAACAATTCAAATGCAAGCGATTCATTAGCTATAAAAGAGAGGATCTACAAGATTTATAATTCTATTAAAGAAGGAGAAGACTGGGATTATTTATGTAAAAATTTTTCCGAGGATTCAAATACAAAAAACCAGGGTGGTATGCTTCAGCCATTTGAGACTGGCAGGGTAGTCCCTTCCTTTTCCGAAGCAGCTTTCAACTTAAAGCATCCCGGAGATATAAGTGAACCGGTCTTGACTCCCTATGGTTGGCATATTATTAAATTAGTCAAAAAAATGCCTGTAAAACCATACCCTGAAATAAAAGATGAACTTACAGAAAAGGTAAAACGTGATTCCAGGTCAGAATTAACCCATACATACCTGATCAGGAAACTAAAAAAGGAGAATAATTTCAGACTGGATGACGAAATTCTGATTAATTGTCTTGCCATGGCTGATAGCAGTTTGATTGCCGGGAAATGGACTTATGATTCTACTAATGCTCTGTTACAGGAATATATTTTCTCAATACAGGATAGCAATTATTCAGTAAGTACCCTTTTCAAATATATTCATTCAAAACAGCTTAAAAATAATAATATAGATCCTGCGGTTTACATGAAACAATTCATCAACAATTATATCGATGAACAATTGATCGAGTACGAAAAATCACACCTGGCGGAAAAATATTATGAATATAAAATGTTAGTCAGAGAATACAGGGAAGGAATTCTTTTATTCGACCTGATGGACCAGGAAGTTTGGAACAAAGCCATTATTGATACCACTGGGCTGGAACAGTATTTTAATGTGAATTCAGAAAATTATACCTGGGGAGAACGTCTTGATGCCATGATATTCAGATCTGAAGAAATCAAAGATATTGACTTGGCCCGCAGATACCTGGCAAAGTTATTCTATCCGGTTTTTGAAGACACATTATATTTTTCACTAGCAGATAAAGAAAAAATTATAAATTCCTTTGAGCATGAAATAGATAGTCTCTATCAGATGGTAATTCAAGATTCAACCTATTTTCTTGAAGTTTCCTGTAATTACGATGTCTGGGATCATTTATATAGTCATATAAAATCCCGGAGCTGGTTACTTGAAAAGTTCATTTATCGGGAGGTTGAGGGAGACACTTCGGGATTTACCATTGTTTCAAACTCGAAAAAATGGGTTGAAAAGGAAATTAATGGAAATTCGGCTTTAACTTTGCTGGTCGAATCAGGATTATATGAAAAAGGCGATAATAACATAATTGACTTAGTTGATTGGAACCCTGGTACATACGACTTGTCCATTGAGAATATGGAGTATCTGGTATTGGTAAACAATGTGATTCCAGCCCAAAACAAGGACCTGAGTGAAATTAGAGGGCAGGTAATTTCAGATTATCAAAATTACCTTGAAAATATGTGGATAAAAGATTTAAGGAGTAAGTTCACTGTAAGCATAAATGATAAAGCTTTATCAAAGATTTATGAAGAATACAAGGTTAATTAAATTAGTGCCAATTTCTTTGCTTATTTTCTTTTCCTGTGACATTATTAACTTTAAAGACAATGATGCAGGATTGAAATTTAGTGATAATGCAGCTGTTAAACCCATAGCAAGAGCGCACGATCAATATCTGTATTTTGATGATCTTGAGGGATTAATTCCGTCAGATATTTCTAAAGCTGACAGTGCCAATCTCATCCAGAGGTATTTAAAAAGCTGGATAAACAAACAATTGGTGATATCTGAAGCTTCTGATAAACTGAATCTGGGTGAGGTTGAGATTGAAAGAAAAGTGCTGGATTACAGATATGCACTGATGATTCATGAATATCAGAAATTATATATCAATGATAAGCTCGAAAAAGATGTATCACCTGCTGAAGTAGAAAACTATTATCTTGAAAACAAGGATAACTTTCAATTAAGGCAAAATATTATTAAATGCCGATATGTTAAACTGGCGAAAGAAGCACCAAAGTTAAATGTTTTTAAAAGATTGTTCAGTTCCGAAAGTGAAAAGCAATTTGAAGAATTGAAGTCTTATTGTTACCAGTACTCAACTACATTTCATCTTGATTCAACATGGGTTAATTTTGATGAGGTTATAGAGAATACTCCAATGGTAACCCTTGATAATAAGATTCAATTTCTTAGAAGAACAAATTATTATGAAACAACAGACGGTGATTTTCAATATTTTCTTAAGATCCTGGATTATAAAATTTCGGATGAGATCTCTCCAATGGAATGGGTTTATGATGATATTGTAAGGATTATTATTAACAAAAGAAAAGTAGAACTGGCAAAAGAACTAGAAGAGGGAATATATGAAAGGGCAGTACAAAACGAAGATTTCGAAATATTTAATAAATAGCCTTTTTCTTGTTGGCTCCTTGCTTTACTTAAGTCCTGCTTTGCAGGCTCAATACAGTAAAGGTCAGATGATCGACAAGATAATTGCAAAGGTTGATGACTATATCGTTCTTAAATCTGATTTGGACAGATCCTACCTGGAGTATGTTTCAAGTGGACAGGAAGGTGGCGAGGAGGTCAAATGCGGCATTTTTGAAAGCCTTGTTGTGACTAAGTTATTGGTTGCCAAAGCAGAAATAGATTCGGTTCTGGTATTGGATGAAGAAGTACAGATGAACCTTTCTCAAAGAATGCAGATCATCCTTTCACAAATTGGTTCTGAAGAGAAACTTGAAGAATATTATGGAAAGACAGTTGAGGAGTTTGAAGATGAACTGTTTGATGATATTAAGGAACAGCTTATAGCTGATAAAATGCAACGAACTATAACTGAAGGGGTTACGGTCACACCTTCTGAGGTAAAGCGGTTCTTCAACCGCATTCCGGTCGATAGCCTTCCTTTTTTCTCGACCGAAGTTTCTATCGGCCAGATTGTTGTCATACCGGAAGTTGGTGATAATCAAAAGGAACAGGCAAAAAGTAAATTGTTGGACATCAGGGAAAGTATAATCAATGGTCCAGATCTTACATCAACATATGGCGATTGGACCTTGAGTTTAAACCCGGGGAATATCCTTGAACTCAACGATAATCTCGATAATAATTATACAGGATCATGGGAATATGCCGTAAATGACAGATTATTGACATTAACTTTAAATGAGATCAGTTTTACTGCCAATGAATTTCAGTTTGTTTGGAAACTAACAAAATACGGAGGAGACAGTTTAAGATTTGATAACAATGATTTCAATAATACATCGAAATTTACTGCAGTCAAAATAGATAATGAATCTAAAGAATCTCCTGTCATCAATATCGAGTTTCTTCTTGGTTCCTGGAAAATTACATCCTTTAATGGAGATGGACAGGATTTTGCTGAATTGGCCAGGGAATATTCTGAAGATCCCGGATCAGCCCGTTTTGGAGGAGATTTGGGATATGCCGCACGCGGAACAATGGTTCCGGAATTTGAAGCCGCTGCCATGACAATGAAACCGGGTCAGATTTCTGAACCTATTGAAACGGATTTTGGATTCCACCTGATACAGCTTCTGGACAGAAGAGGAAACGAATTCAATTCCCGACACATATTAATACGGCCTGATTTTACTGCACTTGATTTCGATAAGGCTGAAGATTTTCTTGATAGCCTGAAAAATGCAATCCTTTACGATAGTCTGATTTTCGAAAAGGCTGCCAAGGAATTTTCAGATGATGATGCTACCTCAGGGAATGGGGGATTTCTGGTAGATGCTGCTGGCTCGAGCAGGGTATCTGTTGAAGATCTTGATCCGGTGGTTTTCTTTACTATCGACACGATGGAAGTGGGGCAGATATCCAATCCAATGCGATATAGGATGCAGGACGGAAAGGAAGCGGTCAGAATATTGTATTATAAGGACCGATTAAGACCTCATAAGGCTAATTTAAAAGAAGACTATCAGAAAATTCAGATGGCCACAATGAATGAAAAAAGAAAAGAGGTCATGGAAGAGTGGTTTGACAGGGCAAAAAATGAAGTTTTCATTCAGATCGATGACGATTACAAGTATTGTAATGTTATGGAGTGATATTCTGACAAATTAATTTCAATTTCTATAAGTTTATGAAAGATATCAAATCAGATGTAGAAGCAGCTGACAATCTTGTAAAATCCTATCAAAAATTAAATAATGAAATTTCCAAAATTGTTATTGGTCAGGATGAAGTAATCAAGCTGGTATTAATATCCATATTCTGCCAGGGACACAGTTTATTGGTTGGGGTTCCCGGCCTGGCGAAAACACTACTCATAAAAACCATTTCCGAGGCCCTGGATCTTAGCTTTAACCGGATACAATTTACACCTGACCTTATGCCTTCTGACATACTGGGGTCAGAAACACTGGATATCAACAGAAATTTTCAGTTTATAAAAGGGCCTGTATTTGCAAATATTATCCTTGCTGATGAGATCAACAGGACACCTCCTAAAACGCAGGCCGCTCTTCTTGAATCCATGCAGGAATATTCTGTGACAATAGCCGGTCATTTTCATCAGTTGGACCGGCCATTCTATGTGCTCGCTACTCAGAACCCAATCGAACAGGAAGGCACCTATCCTTTACCGGAAGCCCAGTTAGACAGGTTTATGTTCAACATCCTGCTGGATTATCCATCCTTCAAGGATGAAGTGGAAATTGTAGAAAAAACAACTACTTCCCGTAATGTTGAAATTAGCAAGGTAATGGGAAAAGATGAGATCCTGTTTTATCAGGATTTGATTAAGAAAGTTCCTGTTACACCCAATGTAGTTGAGTATGCTGTCAATCTTGTGCATAAAACAAGACCGGGTACAGAAAGTGCCGCTCAGATTTCCAATGATTATCTTGATTGGGGTGCTGGCCCCCGGGCTTCACAATTTCTAATTACCGGGGCAAAATGTGCGGCCTTATTAAACGGCAAATATTCTCCTGATATTGAAGATATTAAGGACATAGCTAAGCCTGCATTAAGGCATCGGATATTAAGAAACTTTAAAGCTGAGGCTGAGGGGATAACTGTGGATAAAATAATAGAAGAACTTCTTTAATACAATTAAAACTCATTAGTAATCGTCAGAAGGTTATCATTCAGAATAGTTCTGTATTGTCTCAATGGAAGTGTAGCAGGCCCTCCGGTAGGAAATCCATTGAAATCAAAGGTAGAGTTGCAGCAGGAATCGATAAGAAACAAGGAAGAATTGTCCACGCTAACATCCGCACATTCACTTAAAGGTTGAAAAGTACAGTTTCTCTCAATCGCGATAAACTGATTTAATGATTGTCTGTAAATGATAATTCCTCTCACTCCGGCATTCAGATAAGCAAAACCTCCAATCAGATTGAGGGCTTGGTATTGATAATTATTCAAGTTTATAGTTTCATTCACGATGACAATAGGTATTCCATCTTCAATTGTCTGATCATCGCAAGCCTGGAATACTAGAAGGCCGAAAAACAAAAGATAAAAGTATTTTATAGTTCTTACCATCAATATAAGGATGTAAACTGCTTTAAAAACCTGATATCATTCTCTGTGAATAACCTGATATCCTTAATCTGGTACTTCAGCATGGTTATTCTTTCAATCCCCATACCGAAGGCAAATCCGGTATATTTTTCAGGATCAATATTACAGTTTGAGAGGACATTCGGATCTACCATCCCTGCCCCACCTATTTCAACCCATCCGGAATATTTGCATATCGGGCATCCCTCTCCATGACATATAAGGCAGGTGATGTCAAGTTCTGCACTAGGTTCTGTGAAAGGAAAGTAAGATGGACGGAAACGAACTTTAGTATCTTTGCCAAACATCTCACGGGCAAAATAATATAAAGTCTGTTTAAGATCCGCGAAACTTACATTCTCATCAACATAAAGGCCTTCCACCTGGTGAAAGATACAATGTGCACGCGCAGATATTGCCTCATTCCGGAATACCCTTCCTGGAGACAAGGTCCTGATCGGTGGATCGGTCTGTTCCATTACCCTTACCTGTACGGAGGAAGTATGTGTCCGTAATGCGATGTCGTCACTTTTATCATCCGCTTTACTTGGTTTTTCAATAAAGAAGGTATCCTGCATCTCACGGGCAGGGTGGTTGTGGGGAAAATTCAGAGCTGTAAAATTATGCCAGTCGTCTTCGATTTCTGGTCCTTCAGAAACATTGAATCCAATTCGTTCAAAGATCTCAATGATCTGTAGTTTAACAGATGTAAGTGGATGAACAGTCCCCAGGGTATTCTGCACAGGAGGAAGCGAAAGGTCAATTCCGCTTGATTTTGAAGATCCTTCCTGGGATTTCAGAGAGGATGCCAATTCCTGAAATCTTGTTTGTGCATCATTTTTCAGATCATTCAGGGCCTGGCCAACAGCTTTTTTGTGATTATTGGGTATTCTTTTGAACTCATCAAAGAGATTTGACATTATTCCCTTACGGCTTATAAATTTCAACCTGAAAGACTCCAGCTGATCATTATCCGGGGCATTGAAATCCTTTATCTCCTGTTTAATAGTTTTTATTTTCTCAAGCAAATCCATGATGATCTCCCGCTTATGCAGAATTTTAATTGTTATGATGAATTGGCAAAATTAAAGTTTTTTTAATTAAAAAATGATCCTGAGTGTAATAAAGCCGTTTTACTATGCATATTGCAAAGGTGAAAAAGTGATTTTAGAGATCTATATACCTCAAATGAATTTATTTACCTATCAATTAAGTCGATCACCTGTTAGAACCAGATTTCTCTAAGCTATTATCTGTCAACGTTTTACATTGATAAACCAACCTTGAGCTTTACCGATTATCTTAAGATATTACTTTTTATGAATAGAAATCTATCGGTGTGGAATTCGCTTGGATTAACAGATGGGATATTGTGATTTGAATATGGCCGATAAATTATCATTTGATCAATGTGGTTTAACTAAGATCACATGTAATATATTTTTTTCAATAAGTAAAAAACTAATTATGGTATTATGTCGATGAAAATATCAGACCGATATTCTAATTCGAAATCCTATTATTAGGAAATCCACTTAAAAAATAATTACAAATAGTATAAAAAAACTGCCTGATAAGTTTCAAACATCTCGCACTAAACCGAGATATGTTTTATTAAACTGAAAAGGCAGTTCTTCTTCTAGGTGACCAACAATTAATTGATCAGGCTTTTCTCTTTCAAATAATTGATAACAATATCTGCACTAGCCTCAAGAGAATGTTCACTGGTATCTATAACCAGTTCAGCATTCAAAGGTTCTTCGTACGGAGCATCAATTCCAGTAAATTCCTTGATCTCTCCAGCCCGGGCTTTCTTGTATAATCCTTTTGGATCCCTGCTTTCGGCAACATCAAGAGGTACTTTAACATATACCTCAATAAATCTTCCTTCCGGTACTAATTCCCTTGCTTTATCTCTATCTCCTCTATAAGGAGAAATAAACGCAGTCATGGCAATTACTCCTGAATCAGCAAACAGGTTAGACACCTCCCCGATTCTACGGATATTTTCTTCTCTGTCAGCGGGAGAGAATCCCAGATTCTTATTCAACCCGTGACGGATATTATCTCCATCCAGGACATAACTGATATTACCATTCTCAAACAGTTTTTCTTCGACTGCATGTGCCAGGGTTGACTTTCCTGATCCTGATAGGCCAGTGTACCATATAACTATACCCTTCTGGTTTAGCAGCCTTTCTCTATCCTCATTGGTAATGGCACCTGAATGCCATGTAATATTCGTTGCTTTTTGTTCAGCCATTTTTTCTTTATTTATAAACTTTGATAATAATCCATTAATATCTGACCAATCTCAGGCCGTGTAAATTCTTTTGGTGGCATCTCACCGTTATCCAGCATCTCTCTTACTTTTGTTCCGCTGATCAGCACCCTGTCTTCTTTTCCATGTGGACATGTTTTCATAGAAGCCATTTCACCGCATCCGTGGCACCAGAAAGTCCAGTCAATATTGAGGGGTTTAATATGCAGAGCATCTTCAGGGATCTCATCAAAGATCTTCTGTGCATCGAATGGACCATAATAGCTGCCAACACCTGCATGATCTCTTCCAATGATCAAAGCACTACAGCCGTAATTCTGACGGAAGATGGCATGAAGCAAGGCTTCTCTTGGTCCGCCATATCGCATCTCCATGGGATATACCTTTAAGACTACGTTTTCTTTAACATAGTATTTGTCAATCAATTCAGTATAGCATTTCATGCGTACATCCGCTGGTATATCACCTGGTTTTAGCTTACCTACAAGTGGGTGGATGAGAACGCCATCGCTTACTTCCATCGCGATCTTAGTTACATATTCATGTGACCTGTGTATAGGATTCCTTGTCTGGAAACCGGCAATCCTGATCCAGCCTTTTTCTTCAAATATAGCCCTTGTTTCCGCGGGTCTTGCATAGTGTTCACCATACATTTCCGGATAGGGACCTTCACTGAATACTTTGACCGGTCCACCGATATATACATCATGTTGTTCGTATATTTTAGATACACCCGGATGTTGTTCATCATCCGTCCGGAAGACATTTACCGCCTCATTTTTTTTATCATAGTCGAACTTATCCTCAATGACCATTGAACCCATTAGCTCATCGCTTTCATCATCAACAAGTGCTATCTCGGAACCTACAGACAGTTCATTAGCCTGTTCCTTTGAAACAGAAAGTGTGATCGGTATTGGCCATAAGGTGCCATCAGCCATTTTCATATCATTAATAACACCCATATAATCTTTTTCACCCATAAAGCCATCTAAGGGGCTGAAAGCACCCACAGCAAGCATAATGAGGTCAGAGGTTTCTCTGGAATTTAACCTGACTTGTGGTAAATTTTTTGCATTGTTCATGGCTGTTTCCAGCGCGCTACCTTCAAGTAATAAAGGTTTCAATTCGCCACCATGTGGTGGTACTAATTTTGAAGACATATTTAAAGAATTTTAATTATCGAAT
>JAHEGY010000091.1 GCA_024644875.1 Cyclobacteriaceae bacterium | reverse complement strand
TCATTGTCATCAATACCGACAATGATATCTCCTTCTTCAAGGCCGGCCTCATCAGCTGCCCCACCGACATTAACACCTGCAACATACACACCATTGCTTTCTTCAATATCCAGTTCATACCTTTCAATAGCCTGGGGTACATCGAGAATGGATATTCCAAGTAGGGCCCGTTGAACAGCACCAAATTCCAGCAGGTCATCCATAACTTTTTTGACCAGAGAAACAGGTACGGCAAAAGAGTATCCCGCATAAGATCCTGTAGGAGATGCAATGGCTGTATTAATACCAACCAATTCACCCTTCAGATTTACCAGTGCTCCCCCGCTGTTTCCTGGATTTACCACAGCATCAGTCTGAATAAATGATTCAATACCAAGCTCCCGGTTTCCAAGAAGCCTTAGATTTCTGGCTTTTGCACTTACAATACCTGCAGTTACTGTTGAAGTCAGGGAATAAGGATTACCAACTGCCAATACCCATTCACCAACCCTTACTACATCTGAGTCACCATAACGTATAAAATCCAGATTTTTTTCATCGATTTTAAGCAAGGCCAGATCCGTTGTTGGATCTTCACCAATCACCTCTGCTTCATACCTTCTGTTATCGTGTAAGATTACCTCCACCTTACTGGCTCCTTCAACAACATGATAGTTGGTTGCAATGAATCCATCATCAGAAATGATGACACCGGAACCCGAACCTTGTTGTTCCCTTGGTAAATTACGGTGTGGATTCCCGAACAATTCTTCAAAAGGATTCCTGTAGTAACCCTCGGTAGTTTGTCGGGTCATGGTAACGTGCACCACCCCCGGCGTAACAAGTTCAGCTGCCTGAACAAAATTAATTCCTTCCGGTACCGATCCGTCTATGGTATAATTAGAAAATTTCACGTTTTGCCGTTCCTGAATAGAATTGTAATTTTCATCATCAGGAACAACCATTTGATAGGTTGCCAAGGCAACCAGCGCACCAACGAAAGATGCGATTATGATAGCTATTATAAAATTCCTCTTATTCATTCAATTAAAATTTAAAGTTTACCAACTACAGAATAAACGGTAATTTAACATTTTAGATACTTATATTAACATTATTTAACAAAAAACCCCGCCAAAGCGGGATCTTTCTCTACATGTGATTAATCATCAAATTTACTTAACTGAGATTTTCTGCTTAAGCACTTTTTTAACATCCTTTGCTACCTCAATGTTCAGAATACCATTTTCATAATTAGCTGATATTTTTTTCTGATCAGCATCTTCAGGTAAATGAAATACGCGCTTGAAGCTTCCCTGATGGATTTCATTTTGATGTATCGTAGTTCCTTCATCATTTGCAAAATGTCTTTCACCACTGATGAATAACTTTCCATCCTCAAGATCGATGTTAAAGTCTTCTTTATTCATTCCCGGTACGGCCAATTGAACATCATATGTTTTTTCTGTTTCGAGAATGTTGGCACTTGGTAAAAACCTGTCAGCACTGGAATCTTCCAGCCTGTCGTAAAAGAATTTATCAAATAAATTTACAAATGAACCAGGATACCTGTTTCTAACATAAGGGTTATATTTAATCAGTGTCATAATTATAAATTTTTAAGTTTTACATAAATATCAATGTGATCGTTTATCCTTTATCCTTAAAAACTGTACCAAGCCGGGAATTTGATTAAATTTCCACCACATAGCGACACATTGGCAGAAAAACAACATTAAGCCCAACAAAGCATGCCAATATGGCGCATTAATTTATCTTTTCTATCTCAAAATCATTGAACCAGTGTTTGTTAAAAAATAATTGAATAATTATTGATAATTTATTTCCCCGGGGCTACTTTTGCTTTCCGTTTCAAGAACTTCCTCAGTAGCTCAGCTGGTTAGAGCATCTGACTGTTAATCAGAGGGTCCTTGGTTCGAGTCCAAGCTGAGGAGCGAAAACGATAAAGTCCCGTCTTTTGGCGGGATTTTTTTTTGGTCTGGAAGATAAGTCTTTCCCGGTACAGGCAGGAAGCCCAGGCTTCGGAATTGTTTGTAGTCAGATAGTTACACAGAATGTATTACATAGCACATTTATTGCAGCTGTGAATATTTATTTCGCTAATTATATGCTTAGTAATAAATATTCTTTCATTTAAGTATAATGACTACCAAAATGGTATTTAGCACAATCGGATTATTATTCTGAATTACCGAGAATATTGTACTTAGCTTTTCGCTCATTCCATCTTTTTCGAGCATATTGTTGCATATCTACAATTTTATCTCTCTCATCTACTATTTCAAAACCTAATAATGACTCAACAATATCTTCCATCGTAACAATACCGGCCATTCCCCCATATTCGTCTACGACAAGTGCGATATGTTCTTTTCTTTCGAGTAATATTTCCCATAAACCCATAAGCGTTTGAAATTCGTAGGCAACTACAATTTCCCTGCTAATATCCCGAAGTTTTAAATTAGATTTTTCCTCGGCAAGTTTTTCAAATACAGTTTGACGAAAAACATACCCTGTAATGTTTTCATTGTTTTTTGAATAGACTGGGATACGTGAATAATGAAGAAATTCTTTTTTTATAAGAAATTCTTCCAAAGACATATTTTCATCTGCTCTTATGACGACTATTCTGGGTGTCATTATTTCCAAAACCTTAACATTTTTAATTCGAACTAAGTTTTGAATGATTTTATTTTCTTTTTCCTCAAGAATTCCTTCCTCTGTCCCAAGATTTGCCATAGCAGATATTTCTTCTCTACTCATGGGTAGATTATCAATGTTCCTGGAAAATAACCTTGTTATGTATTTTGTCATTATCACCAGAGGAAAGGTAACAATTACCATTATATTGATAATTATTCCGGAAACGAGGGCCAATCGCCTCCAATACCTTGCACCAATCGTTTTGGGAATTATCTCAGAAAAAACCAATATCAATAGGGTCAGGATGGCGGAAATAATACCAAAATACATATCTCCGAATATTTTTGTTGCCTGTGCCCCAACCCCGGCTGCTCCGATAGTATGGGCAACAGTATTCAGAGAAAGTATCGCTGATAGTGGTTTTTCAATATTATTCTTTAACCTAATAAAAATTGATGCTGATTTATGACCCCTTTCTTTTTTAACATTTAAGAAAGATATGGTAGTTGAAAGCAAGACAGATTCCATTATGGAACACAGGAATGAAACGAATAAGGCAAGAAATAAATAAAATATCAGCAGAATCATTTTTCTTAATTTTAGTAAAAACCAGATTTACCATTGTCGACAGGGAAAATGTTTTAATGATAACTTTAAGAATTGTTAATTACAATTGGACGATTTTTCAAAATTTATTCCTTCCTAGAACTATTGATGACTATTGCCTCTGTTACAAATGAAATTCCTTGTTGTTCATATGTACCAATCATGACCGACTGTATGAAAAGTTGGTTAGAGAAAGATTTAGCACCCCATTCAATAATAAAATTAGCACCTGCTCCACCAACATTTTCTACATCTTCAACAACAAATTCTATTGATTCAAGTGGAGAAACCAAAAATGTAGAATCAACATAATCTTTTAGCCTATTACCATATGAATCATAATAAACTGCAGACAGTAAATATGCAGAATCGGTTAAAGAGATATTTCTTATACTTATTGTGGCTGTTAAAGGGTATCTCTTCGTACCATTACTATAATAAATATCTGAATAAATTGGCACATAGTCAGTTTCTAAATATTGCAGAACTGATTTATCAATATCAATGTATTTATACGAATGGCTTGGATGACTTCTTTTGATAATTTTTTCAGGGTTATTTCCAGTGCAACCCAATATGATCAAAAATGATATTATTAAAAAAGTGAATCTCATGATTTCAAGTTCTTTAATTAAAAGAGACAATAAATAAAAGGAGGTGATATTCAGTCTAATCTAGATTTCACCCAAGGGGTATTTTTTCTTATAAACAGAATATATTTCATATCAGAAAAGGAATAATATGTATTTATACGTAATTCTCACATCCCAAGAATGAGATAATTGAAATTTTATATTAAGAGATCATAACAAAGGATAAGATCCAGCTTGATATTTTGTAGAAAGGAAGATAGGTCTATCCCGGTGAACGTGGAAATCCAACTACTTATTTTTCATAGCGGTCAATATCCGTTCCGGAGTCATAGGTAATGTATACAACCGGGCTCCAACCGCATCGTAAATGGCATTCGCTAACACAGCACCAACTGTGGTAATGGCTGGTTCTCCACAACCCTGTGGGGCTAAATCCGGATTATCGATCAGTACAATATCAACCTCTGGCGCTTTCGAAAACCTGGTTATTTCGTACGAATTATAATTTCTTGAATGTATTTTACCCCCAGTAAACTTAATTTCTTCTGACAATGCTGCACTCAGACCCATGGTTATACCCCCTTCAATCTGTAATTTTGCACCTTGTGGATTTATAATTTCACCCATATCCTGGGCACACACTACACGATCAACTTTTACCTGTCCGCTGGATTTGTTAACGGATACCTTTGCAATGGTGGCCACATAAGAATTTAAATAATTCGTACATGATATTCCATACCCCAAACCACTAGGTCCTATTTTAAAATTTTCCCCAAATTTATCAACAGCTGCTTTAAGCACACGGATCATACGTTCGTCCGTTAAGTTTATCAAACGAAAGGATAATGGATCCATTCCGGCTGTCTTGGCTAAAATATCGGTATGGGATTCCATGGCAAAGACATTTGTATTGCTGCCGGGACCACGCCAGGCACCTGTACCGAAGGGATGTGCATCACTAGAACTACGTGTTTTTACCCGGTAATGTGGAATGTTATAAATAGGTTCCGAACTTCGTGAGCCTGTAAATAATATATCACATGCCCAGGAAGTGATCAAACCTTTTGAATCCAGGCTAGATTTTAATTGAACTACGGCAGCGGGACGAAATGTATCATAAAAAAACTCTTCCTGCCTTGTCCAGGCAAGCTGTACCGGATGCCCGGATATTTTCGATAGCCTAACGGCCTCGGTGATTTGCCGGCCGGATTTCTTACCACCAAAACCACAACCTAAAAAGGGTGTTTTTACATGGACCTGATCTTCCTCGATGTTTAACGCCTCGGCGGCTGTGCTACGTACCCGGAATGGAGCCTGGGTCGATGCCCAAATGGTGACTTTTTCATCTTCTACATGTGCAAGTACAGCATATGGTTCAGAAGGGGCATGGGCAATATAGTGATTATAAAACTCCGATTCAATAATTTGATTTGCTGCACTATACCCTTCGGATAGGTTCCCCTTTTCCACATGAATACGGCCATCTGGTGCCGATTTTTTCAAATGATCAAAAATCGACTTATTGTCCAGATCTGAACCGGTCTCCTTCCATTTCACAGATACCTGATTAAGCGCAGCCGCTGCCAGATCCGGATTTTCATGCAATACCGCGATCAGGTCCTTTTCCTCAATTACGACTGCACCCTTAACCTTTGACGCATTTGAGACATCGACTGATTCCAAAATGGCATCATGTGAAGGAGGCCGCAGGACTTTTGCATACAACATGCCCGGTAGTTTTATATCCCCGGTGTATTTGGCTTCGCCTTTTACCTTTGCCCTGGCATCCATTCGCAGATATGGTTTTCCGGAAACTGTATGTTCCGAAACAAGCTTAATGGGTACATCGGATATATGCCGGTCGATCCTGTTTCCTTTTGTCAGATCCGCATAGGTCACCTTATTATCCGGATTCCTTTTGTCGCTGATTATTCCATTTTTAACCGTTAATCGTTCTAGTTCTACATCCAGTTTTTCCGAAGCCATCTGTATCAGTACTGCCCTGGCTTCTGCACCGGCTTTTCGAAGTGGAGGGCCATAATACTTTGTGCTTCGGGAACCGGTTGTCCCACTATCCCAGGGACACAGCCTTGTATCACCCATCACCATATCTATTGAATCGAGTGATACGTCCAGTTCTTCCGCCAACATCTGCGCCATCGATGTAATGATCCCCTGACCCATTTCGATTTTACTGCAAAACAGAGATACACGCCCATCATCCCCAATTTTCAGATATGCATTTAAGTCTGTGGGATATCCTCTTCCCCGTTGTTTCAGATCAAAAGCACTTGACATTCCTGTCGACATGAATACAAAAATGCCGCATCCTGAAATATTCAGGAAATCGCGTCTTGATAATTGCTGCCCATTCGCATCAAGATTATCAGTACTAAGGGATTCTTCTTCAATCATATCAATGGGTTTTTAAGCCTTTATGCAGTACAGTTGGTATATCATTTCGATAAAAATTACTCTGGAGACATTCAGAGCAACTAAATTTCCAATATATTTTTGATATCAGTATTCAATTCTTAAGGCAAGCTGAGATGATTTTTGTATTATGCTTGCAGATTTTTTCACACATTGAAAAAATCACGAATATTTCTTTATAAAGAATATTAGATTAAAAATACATATTTATTATTTCTATTTCAATCACTCTGTATCAGATTTGCTCTATCAGATTTATTTGAAGCCTGAGAATAACCAGTTGAGTTGGATCCCAAATCAGACTTTCTTCAAATTCTTTAAGTATATTAAAATTGCGATTTCAGGAAAGGCACATTTTTAAAAATCACGATTTGTGAAAACTAGCAAACTGAGTTTTGAAATTATTATTCAATTCCAGTTCGTAAAACAAATTTTTAAACTACTAATTATGAATGAATGTAAAGTCCTTTCAATTTATTTTTTTGGAAATCAATGTGATTTTAAGGAGGTGCCTTACATAGTTTTGTCCTAGAAAAAAAATAATGGTTTCTGTCCAGGTGTGTTTAAAGTCGATAACAAATTTTTATATATTTAGGAATTGTATTATTTAAGCCTTGTAAAATGAAACTAAGTAAAATTTTTTTACCAATAATCATATTGCTCCTGAGTGTATCCAATAACCTGGCGCAGGACTGGCCACAGTATCTCGGACCGTATAGAAACAGTACATCAGATCAGAAAGGTATTTTACGCTCATGGCCTGATGGTGGCCCGGAGGTTCTGTGGACTGCAGGTATTGGTATTGGATATGGTGGACCTGTGATAAAAGACGGTAAAGTATATTTACTTGACAGGGATGATGAAGTAGGTGATAAAATGCGATGTTTTGACCTGCAAAGTGGGGAGGAATTATGGAAATTTGAATATGATGCTCCCGGGTCTGTCATGTTCCCGGGATCGCGAAGTGTACCAAATGTCAATGGCAATTATATATATTCATGTGGTCCTTACGGAGACTTGTATTGTATTGACATTAATTCCCGCAAGCCTGTTTGGAATAGAAATATCTGGACAGATTTTGGTGGGGAGGAAATTCCACGATGGGCCATAACCCAATGCCCACTGATTTATGGCGAACTGTTGATAGTCGCTTCACAGGCCCCAGGGGCAGGGGTTGTAGCCTATAATAAAATTACCGGAGAGTTGCATTGGAAAACACCGGTTCTTGGTCCTGTGGGATATGTCAGCCCGTCACTGTTAAAGGTTGCCGGCGAGGATCATGTGGTAATGATAACCGCAGCACGAGGTGGTCGGGGTGAACCTCTTTCGGGTGGCAGAGTGGTTGGAATTGATCCGCTCCAGGGTGAAATTTTATGGGATTATTCGAACTGGCAATGTCCTATTCCGGCACCCAGTGCTTTTGATGCCGGAGAAGGCAAGGTGCTGATTATTGGAGGATACCAGGCTGGGGCAGCAATGATAGAAGTTAAAAAAGATTCCGAGGGCAATTTTTCGGTATCAGAAATTTTCAAGACGGTAGAATTTGGTTCCCATACCAAACCACCCCTGTTTTATGATGGATATTTTTATGCACATTACAGAACCAATGAAAGGCGGGATGGCATGGTATGCATGAGCATTGATGGGGAGATCATGTGGAAAACAAAAAACAATCCCGATTTTAATAAGGGCAGTATGATCCTGGCTGACGATTTGATATTATCTACCGATGGTGGCAAATTTCTGTATCTGATTGAACCGGATCCTGCAGAATTCAAACCACTGTCTAAATCAGAGTTATTGGTTGCAGAAATAGATCCAGATAATCCCAGGGCTTCAAGATATGGAACACAGAACTGGGCGCCGATCGCACTATCCGAGGGCAGACTCTTAATCAGGGACAAGGACCGATTAATGTGCGTCAAAGTTGCTGAGTGATCACTAAAAATTATCCGGGGATAACTTTCCTAAAATCAAAACCGGAACAATTAAAAGTCAGTAACGTCTAGTGCGCGCTCAATAATTCCTTCCTTTACAATGACAGGTGGTTCGGGTAAATCAGAATTTAAATCGAGATATTCTTTTTTTGCCTTTATTGGAAGATCTGTAACATAGGGTTTAGCATTTATGATATAGCCAACGGCTTTTTTCGCACCTTCATATAATGCTTTTCGTGTCAGTTCAAATGGATATAGTTCAGCAGCTTCTCTGGAAAGTCCTCGTTTAACAGCAACAGTAACAATATCCTGACCAAAAAAATCCTTAGCTTCCCGGCATGTAGCTTCATCTCCTGTAACCATGATCAGGGGGACACCGAAATGGCCGGCAATCAGCGCATTCTGTGCCAGTTCCCCGGATTCACGGCCATTGTACCAGTACCGGTTCTCTGACCTGGAAGATTGTGTATGATTCAGAACACCATCAGGTGTACCCATCATAGCATGAAAACCGACCATAACCATCCCATCGAAAGACTCATCCAGATCTGTAAGATTTCCAGCACCTGGTCTTGGCTTTCCAGTGATGTAAGTAGCCCCCCGATGCATCATGTGTGGGATTACTGCCTGAGATCCATGACCATCCAGAACTACAATTTCGGTGGCACCCGCATCCCGTAATCCCTGTATTACGGCAGCCAGATCTTCCATAAAGTATTCACAAGCCTGAATATTTAAAGGAGTATCCTTTTCCCTGGACTGGGCGAATTTATAAACTCCGCTGATGCCTTCAAGATCAGTATTTATATATATTTTCAAAGGCTTAGTTTCAGGTATGTTACAGGTTAACATGGGCAGTATTAAAACCATCAGCCACGTGGATTTTAAAAATTTAATTGAGCCAGATATATTCTTTGATCGAATAATATGGAAATAAAGTTTGATGGTACTTTCCCGATAAGGTATTATTTTTTGCATGGTCCGTTCATTTAATTTGAATACCAGATTTATTTTTTATTTCATCATAAGAAATAGCAGATAAAAAATTTTTGTTCATATTCACTCAGTGAATTTTTCTATTCATAGACCGTTCATCTATGATGGTTTCACCACTATTTAATTTTCCACTAATAGCATTTTTCCTGTATGGGGCACTGGCGTCATAAAACTTCTTGTTGATATCCACCTCTGAAATCAAAATGCCAGGTTCATTCCTGGTTAATTTATTCTTTACCAATCCATCAGGCGTAATAAAATAGCATGGCCAGCTTTCCGGGGCGGAGGAATTGGTCAAAGACATATAGAAATAATTTGTCGCTGCTCTCGCCTGGGAGGTTATTGGCATAATTAACGGGTGGATACTTCCTTTTTTCTGACGGGCATTATAAAATGACTGGAATATAAGATTAGTCCCGGTTTTTCTGCATTCCCTGTAAAGTTCCGGAAACCGAATATCGTAGCAAATTAACAATCCGCAGTTAACACCATTGACCTCAAAATTTACAAAATGATCACCAGGTGAAAAATATTTCAGATCTCCGGACGTACAAAATCGTTTATCATACCGGTCTATTATCTTACCTTCAGGATTAATTACATATAGACTATTATGAGGTTTGTTGTTTGAACTCAATTGATGAATGCTTCCTAAAACAATCCAGATTTCCATTTCTTGCGCCAGGAGCATGATCGAGTCCGTCACAGCATGCAATATGTCCCATTCAAAACCATCCATAGTTTGAAAATCGGTTCCGGGATAACCTGAAAGGGCACATTCAGCAAAATGAACTACGTCTGCTTTCTTTAGTTTTGATTCAATTACCTGTTCCTCAATCCATTTATAATTCTCATAGATATTATCTGAAATTGGGAACTGGCAGGAAGCTATGATAATCTTGCCGCTTTTATCAGAGATATTCTGGCCATAGAGTAATGATGAACTAATAAATATAAATACAGCCGAAAGAAAAAAAGTAAAGATGTGTAAAAACCCATACCTGCTTCTTGTTTTTTGAGATTTGAAATGAATCATTCGAAGCTAATTAGATTATTCAATGATTGGTCAGGTATTCCATTTCCTGGTACGGTTCAGGTCACCGGATAATATATTGTGAACTATATTGGCATTTTCGATGATCTGAAAATCAAACATTCCTGCACAAACAAAATCAGCCCCATGCTCAAAGGCATACTGGAATCCATCGGAAGGATGAATTGAGCCAGCAGCAAGAACTTTATATGCGATCCATGGAATTTCACAGGATTTGAAAAAATCCGAAACGACCTCTGCCGAAGGACACCACATGTTGTCGTTGAACTGGTTTCTTTCCAGTCTGTTGTAACTGATGTTGTGCATGAATTCCTGACGGTTTTCTTCGGGGTGGGTTGACCAGTATTGATCGTGATGGAAGGTTTTCATGAAGAAATCTGTCTCAATGCCTTTTTCCACACATATCATTGGTACCTGTATAGCATGACCTGCTGTTCCGGCAATCAAACCATTACTCCGTATAAATTCTATGGGTTTCGCCAGATCATCCAGCCGGTTTTCGAAAACCAGTCTGTCAGCAATTCCACCCATTACAAAAGCACCGATGGCTCCATGATCAATGGCTAGCTGAATGTTTGAAAAATCATCATCCCTGGGATATGTCTGGGCCAGCCATTGGATTTTGCCACCTCTTTTCCAATATTTTTCCAGAATCCGGACCGTATTTTCATCGGTCCTCATTACGGTGGTATTAATACCGCAGGCTTCATAGATCCACAAAGTTTCAATTACTTTTTCATCCGTAAAATAATTTTTGATCAGGCGGGAAACATACACCAGATCCCTGGCATGTGCAAAACCAGCCACAAGGTTTCCCCCGGGAATGATCCGGCTGATGTCAAGGTGTTTGATCTTACCCATAGGTACCTGATCCTCGAGTTGATCAAGATTCACCTGCCGGGTTGAAAGGTTGGTTGCGGAAGTACGGGCATCTATGGTTGCCATCTGGTCCTCTTCATAACTGAACCAGTTATATTTCTTTGCAAAACCGAAAAATGCCAGTCCAAGTACGGGGATGGAGGCCAGATTTTTAATCAGTTCCCGCCTTCCCGTAAGGTCCGTTTCTGGTGTACTCCTGTTTTCAATTTCAGGGAATATCCTTTCCTTTTTCCTCTTCAGATTAATATGAATAATCTGATCCAGGCCCCAGAAATAATAATCTGGCAGTACGGTAAATATCAGGAGAATACCAGATTCAATAATGTTCAGATTAACTATAAAATATTGACCTTGAGACGGGAATGAAGATTCAATAAAAGGTGGATTAGCAATGTAATATATAAGCAGAAGAAATATTCCACCAATGCTGGCCATCCGCCGGAAAAGGCCAAGCATTAATAAAAGACCAATTAGAATCAACCCCCAAATATTAATAAGGTCTACCAATTTCAATGCTTCCGGATTTGTAGCGATCCAATGAAAAAAACCGGACAGCAGCCATTTTGACTCCATTAAATAGGAGAAACTGGACCATTCCGGTATCATCAGTTTGGAAATACCCTGGTAGAGAAAGTGCCATCCAACAATTATTCTAATTACTGTGAATATGGCTTTAATCGTTTGATTTGGAGATGAATTTCCCATCACAATACCTGTTATTTTAAAAAATCAAGATATCAATATCTTAAAAGCTTTTAATTGACTTAATTTAATGAACATGAATTGAATTTCCTAATTCAAAATGTCATCAGCGGTACAAGCTATGTTTTCTTCAATCCCTTTCTAATACTTTCAGCATTGTCCTTTATTTTGAGAATGGCATCAGCAACATCCTCCATATCGGATTCATCCGCCAGCAACATACTTTGAAATAACCACACCGCCTCATTGCACAGGGCATCATTTTCCGGGCATTGGTTCTGTTCAGAATAATTCTGAAAATCAAGCATTTCTTTCGGGTACATGGCCTTGAAATTTTTGGTATTAAAGGCATGCTGGATGTATGGCTGGGTATTCAGGAACGGAGCATATCCACCCATACATGGAATTCCTTCAGCCCGCAATGAATTTAGAAAATCAGATCTGCTCAATCCATTAAATTCATCCTCTCTATATCGAAATGCGAACATATGAAAAGCACAGCGCGTCACATTATCATACAATTTATAAGGTACGATGCCCGGGATTTCTTCAATTTTTGATCTCAGATAAGCTGCCCTTTTATTTCGGATCGTTGTTTGTTCATCCAGGTCCTGCAGTAAGGTTATTCCGATAGCTGCCTGGTATTCGGTGATTCGCAATTTTGTACCTAACATGACCGAACCTGCCCCAACATCGCCAATCACTCCGCCATATGGAAATCCGACATTATGATAAGAGTAACACCGGTCCATAAAATCCTCATCATCACTAACGATGGCTCCTCCTTCACCAAGTGGTAAATGTTTTGTTGTCTGAAAACTATAGCAACCCGCATGGCCAAATGTTCCGACAATCTGATGATTTATTTCTGCCAGCCAGGCCTGGCACGCATCTTCCAGCACCAATAAATTATGTTTTTTTGCAATATCCATGATCCGCACCATATTCGCCGGCATTCCCAGTATATGGACCGGTAATATGGCCCGGGTGCGCGGGGTGATTTTTTTTTCTATTTTCTCGGCATCGATCTGATATGTTTCAGGGTCCGTATCCACAAATACAGGCATGGCCCCGGCTATCAATACCGCCTGTACCGTGGAGATCCAGGTATAGGGCGGCACAATTACTTCATCCCCCGCTCCAATGTCCATTTGTACCAGGCTGGCTATCAGTGCATTTGTTCCGTTAACCACGGCAAGGCATCGTTTTGTTCCAATAGTTTCAGCCCAGCGTTTTTCAAATTCAGAAACTACCTTATCTCGTGACCATACACCTTTCCTAAGTACATTTAGAACGCTTTTCTCATTTTCCCCAGGAGACCATTGTGGCCAGGATGGCCAATCTTTTGACCGTACCGGGGATCCTCCAAGAATAGCAGGTTCTTCAGAAGAAAAATGAGTATTCACTTTTGCTACTGATCCTATTTTAGGTGCCATAACAGTTCCAATGCCTGTTAAAGAACTATGTTTAATGAATGTTCGGCGGGAATAACTTTTTCTGGACATGATTTTAAATATTAATTTAACATAAGTTAAAAAAGTATATCATTAAATAAAATATTAAACATTTGATAGAAAGTTCTTTTTTAAAATTCTTAATAATATTTTTAGCGCGATATTTTCCTAAGTTTATAAATTGAAAACCCTTACCACGAAATCATTAAGGCCTTCATTTTCATCAGGATCCTTTACAACTTATAAACCGGAATATCTATTTAGAAATCCATATTCGCTCATTAAATCTCAGCTACTTTTTCAATTATTGCATCACCATTATTTAAAATTTTAGGATTGATCTCTGCACCCAGTCCCGGTAATTCGGGAGGGGTAACATACCCATTGTCCGGAACGGGCACATTATTTATAAAATAAGGATATTGATGAGTATACTTCCAATGATTGCTTTCCATTATCAAAAAGTTAGGTAGTGCGGTACACAGATGTATTGATGCAAACCATAACAAAGGACCCCCGCAAGTATGAGGAGAGGTGGGTATGAAATATGTATCAGCCATATCTGATATTTTTTTTGCTTCAGAAATTCCACCACACCAAGTAAGGTCATACATGATCACATCACATGCTCTGTTTTCAAAGAACTCCCGATATTCATATCGGGTTGCAAGGGTTTCACTCATACAAATTGGGACTGATGTTTCCATAGCGAGGGCTGAATAAGATTTTGCGTTATTCATTAACATGACATCTTCCAGGTACAAAATATTATAGGGTTCAAGGGCTTTGGCAATTCTCTGTGCACTCGGAAGATCAAACCTGCCCCAGCAATCGACACAGATATCCATTTCATTTCCTGCAACCTCCCGTATATTCCTGATCCAATCCAGGCCTGAATCTATTTCCTTTGCGGAGATGTAGGGACCCTTAGCATGAAATGGATATATCTTCATTGCCTTAATTCCTCTTTCCATCAAATACTTGACAATCGCACCTGTATCAGGACCCATTTTCATATTATTAATTGCCCAATAGTCGGTTGTGGTATTATACACTTTAACATTAATGCGTGTTTTTCCACCAATTAGCCGATATAATGGTAATTCAGATGCCTTGCCTAAAATATCAAGCTGAGCCATATTTATGGCACTGATTATCCGCATATCTGCACCCCCGGCATTTCTCATAGCCATATTATGATATAAACGTTTCCATATTCCATCTATATCCCTCGGATCTTTTCCAATAAGTTCATCCGCATAATCTTTTAGAGTTCCCAGCTCTCCATTTGAAAATGGATAAGTTTCCCCGGTTCCAATAAAGCCTTGGTCGGTATGTAATCTAACCCAGCAAAATTCTGCTTTTCCCGAACCACCAGATCCTCCGCCAATATTGATTCTGTCGTTAAATCGGACAGCCTCAATTTTGGTGATCTTCATAGAATCGATTTGTGCCAGGGCATTCAATGCCGTGGTGGATAATGATCCCATTCCTAAGGTGATCAAAGATCCTCTCGCGGCAGTTTTTAAGAATTGTCTTCTCGAAAAATAATCAGAACTTTCTAAAGTTTTCATAATGAGAAACTTAATATATTATTTTAATTTCTATTTCCAATAGGTAAATCACGTCGTTAAAAAGCCTATGGGACATCTGAATATAATTTAAAAAGAAATATGGATTTCTCAATGATAAATATCTTTAGAAAATCATATCAACGAATCCCTGACTTAATTGGGGAAGTAAAATAATGGCGATTAAGGCAATGGCAAGTACAATATAAAATGGCACAAGGTTGCTGATAATTTTTTCCACGCGCAGACCGGAAACAACAGATCCCATATAAAGACAGGCACCTACCGGAGGGGTAATGAGGCCCAAAGCCAGATTCGTTACCATAATTATACCGAAATGCAGGGGACTATATCCAATACTTTCAGCCAGTGGAAGCAATAAGGGTGTAAAAACAATAATTGAAAATCCCGGATTCAGAAACATACCTGCAAAAAGAAGTATGATGTTGATCATCAACATTATAAGAATGGGATTCTGAGTTAAATCTGCAATTGATTGAGCAAGAATACTGGGTATACCTTCTATAGTGATCAGGTTTGAAAAGAGCAGGCCTGCTGCTAATTCCAGGGCGACAATTCCTGTGGTACGGCCACCTTCATAAACAATCTGGTATAATTTCTTAAAATTCAATTCCCTGTAAAAAAGCACCCCTATAACGATGCAATAAATAAATGCCACCGCGCTAGCTTCGGTAGGCGTAAATGTTCCGAAAAATATTCCTCCAAGAATAATTACGGGAGCCAGCATTGCGGGTATTCCTACATACCCGGTTTGGATCATTTTTCTGGACGAAAATTTTTTGAGTGGTGTCCATTTATTACGAATTGCCATTATAGTATTTGCTACAATTAACAAAAAAGCAACAAATACTCCAGGTACCAATCCAGCGGCTAACATTTCTCCTACTGATGCATTGGCTATGGTTGCATAGATTATCAACAAAATACTGGGCGGAATGATTACGGCCATAGTGGAAGATGCTATGGTTAGCGCTGTTGCATATTTTAAAGGATAATTCCTGACCTTCATTTCTTTGATCTCGACTGATCCCAAACCAGCAACATCTGCCACAGAGGAGCCACTTAATCCGCCAAAGATCATACTTGCGGTAATGTTTACTGCACCCAAAGAGCCAGGGAGAAAACCTAATATAGATTCAGAGAAATCAAATATCCGCCTGGCAACACCACCAAACGACATAGCTATACCGGCAAGCATAAATAATGGGATTGCTACCAACAGATAACTGTCAAGAGCGCTGTAGAATAGTGTAGCGATACTTATCATGGCGTACATATCAAAAAACAAAACCGAGAGTATCAATCCCAAAATCATACTAACCGAAACAGGAACACCCATGATCATGAAAACGAAAAATAATATTATGGTCAATAGGGTAGCTGACATCGTTTAATATTTTAGTTATTGCCTGAGATTAATCGCTAATTCAATTTATTCGAAGGATTTTGATTCCCATACCACCTGTTTATCCCGGACTCACGCGAATGAATTACTATATCTTTAATTAACCGTAACGAAGTAAGGAAAAATCCAACTGGCATGGCTGCAGTGAATAGATACATTGGAAAATTAAAACCCACAGCAGATTTTTCCATTGTAAAATGCATCCATGTTAATCTTAAACTCAGGTATAAGAACAGGATTGTAAACAATAAAAACATCAGCTGGCTTATAATCCAGGTAATCTTAGGATTAACGGGTAATTTTTCAACAATAAAGCTGATCCGGATATGCTGATTATCTTTGGCAGCTGAGGAAATTCCTATCATACATAGCCAGATAAACAAATACTTTCCCAGTTCAGTGGTGAACACATGTTGAAAGTGCACAAACCTTGCGAGTATACCAAGGAACACATCGATGACTAGCATCGAAGTGATAAGTACCATTAAATATCCTTCAACATCATCAAATGACCATTTATAAAGCCGGCTTTCTATTTTTCGCTGTTCCATTTTAAAATATTGATTTTACTGATCATTCGAATTGAATATGATTTCAATAATTTTCAAGTTCCTCAAGAAAGGATATTGTAAATTCAGGGCCAAACAATCTGGTGTATTCATCCCAAACCGGCTTAACTGCATTCCGAAAAACTAATTTATCCTCTAAATCCATATAATAAATTTGCATTTTATTCCGGGTAATTTTCTCCCTGAGTTCCATCGTGTTTTTTTCAAGGAGTTTGACCTGATAATCAACCGACTCATCGGCAACGTCCTGTATTATCCTGCGAATATTCTCATCAAGTCCTTTCCACCAGTTAAAATTGACCAATACAACTTCATAGTCTGTTGAGTAATCCCATATGGTCATATATTCTTGTACCTCATATAATCTGGAGCTGAAAATGACGTCCTCTGCATTTTCCTGTCCGTCAATTGTTTTTAACTGGAGTGCATTATAGACTTCACCCCAGTCCATAGGTACCGGGTGGGCTCCCATAGCGTTCATATTATCCACAAAAAGTTGATTAGTCATCACACGGAACTTCAAGCCCTGTATATCCTCCATATTTCGGACAGGCCGTTTGCTATTGGTTAGCTGACGGAATCCCCTTGGCCACCAGGCAATAACATGAATGTTTTTATCGTGCAGTTCATTATTTATCTTCTTTAGTGTCACACTTTCACTTTTTGCCAACCCTACGACCTGATCTATATCCCGGAATAAAAATGGCAAACTGAAAATGGAAGTTTTCTTGACGAGGTTGGCCAGATAGGCGGTAGTTGTAATGTGTATTTCAATGGAACCCTGCTGACATAATTCTATTTCAGCTGATCCTTTTCCTCCGGATAGAACGCCTGAATGATATACCTGGGAAGCAATTTTACCGAAACTTCTCTGATTAATATTTTCAGAAAGAAATATTGCCCCTAGCGTGACAATATCAGAAGGTGCATTCACAAGAGATATTTTCAAATCGAGTTGGTCATTTTCATCCTTTTGTAAACACCCATAAGAAATCAAGGTCAATACGATCAGAAGAAAATACGGGATTTTTCTTTCGATGATTTGATTAAAACAATCTTTGGATAAATCCAGGGGCATGAATTCTTTATCGATCATTTTATTTTTCCGGTTTCATTATCCATTCTCCCTCCTTCATAATAGCGATTACATTTTTTAATGTTTTTATATTTTTAATGGGATTACCCGGAACAGCTATTATGTCGGCTTTTTTACCGGCCTCAAGGCTTCCGGTTTGATCATCAATTCCTGCTACTTTCGCACCATGGATCGTAGCGGCCTTTAGTGCATCAATATGGCTCGCCCCCATATTAATCAGATAATTTATTTCCTCAGCAAGTTCACCATGCATCCCATCCGATCCGACTGCATAGGGGATCCCGGAAGAAATCAATGCCATCATTCTGGAAATGATTTGGTCTCTTTCTTTTTTATGTCCAGGAATCAATGATTCAGGAAGGTGTTCAATACGCTTCATTAGAACAAGGGGGCTTGGTGTCAACACAGGCCAGGTATCAGATTTGGCCAGTTTCTCGATTTGAGCGTCAGTAATGTGATAAGCATGTTCCAGTGAATCCAGGCCTGCTTCCAATGCCCAATCCAATCCTTCTCCCCCCACACAATGAGAGGCTGTTTTCAGTCCGGCCTTGTGCGATTCATTAACCAATAAAATAATTTCTTCTTTTGTCAGATAGCTTGGGATCTGCCCTTTTCCCTGAAGGGTACCTGTGATATAAAACTTAATCAGATTGACACCTCTTGATACATTTTCACTAATCCCTTTTATGATTTCCTTTGGACCATCGAAAGGATAACCTACAAATCCATGTCCCTGGGCAGCCCGGATCCCCTTTCCGGCAACCAGAAGTCTCGGACCTCTCAATTGTTTTTCTTCCACAGTGTTCCGACATGCGATATCAAGAAATTCCTTATCACCAAGACAACGGCAGGTTGTAATCCCTGCAATGAGATCTTTTTGCATCATCGCAACCGCCCTTAATGTGAGCTCAGTTACTGTATCGTTCAAATGATCTAGATAATTGTCCATGGTAGGATCCATAGAGAGATGTGTATGGCTATCAATCAATCCAGGCATCAAAGTAGCACCCTGCAACTCGATTACATGCTTTAAGGCAACAGCTGGCAGTTCATTTACAGGCATAACCTCCTTAATGAATCTTCCTTCTACGATAATTGCACAATTGGGTATTGGAGGATCCTGTATACCATTCCATAGTAGATCGGCAGCTATAATTTTAGTTTCATTCATTGGTAATAGCATATTGTATATTTCAGATCCAATAAATGATTAATTAATTCTTTTCTGAAATATTCTCAACAACTTCTATTAAGGCGGATCCTTCACGATCTTCTAATCCCGATTTTCTGGCCTCTTCGAAATACTCGCCCATAGCTCTAGCCAGGTAGGCTGGAAATTTTACTTCCCGGGTTGTATTTACAACGATGGATACATCCTTGCACATTTGACCCAATCCTCCCGGAGATGGAGTTTTAGATAATACGCTTTCAGATAGAAGACGAAAATAATCGCTTCCTGCAATTCCGGATCCAACTACCTGGCATACCATTTCCGGATCGAGTTTTAATGCCTTGGCCAGAGTGATCACTTCCATTACAGCAGCATGGGTAACTCCTACCAGCAATTGATTACAATGTTTCACAGCCTGCCCCTGACCAGGTTTTTCACCCGCTACTACTATATTCCCTATTACCTTCAGCACAGGGGATATAGTTTCCATTAAATCCAGGGGAGCTGCGGCAATAAGCGTAAGACTTGCCTCCGGGATCCTTGCCGGACCTCCTGTAAAAGGGCAATCAACAAATCGTATATTTTTCCGGATGGAAATTTCAGCCATCTTTTCGAGGTTCTTTCGGTTTATCGTACTCATACAAACAATTATTCCTCCGGATCGCATACCATTGAGGATCCCATTTTTCCCTGCAATAGTTTCAATAACCTGTTGATCATTAAGAACCACAATAAGAATGATATCACAATTTCTTGCCAGTGTTTCCGGGCTGATCTGTGAATGCCCTCCTGATGCTTCAAATGATGACATTACATCTTTACGGATATCATAACCATATACCTCATATCCTTCTTTCATATAAGCCTGACTTATCGGAAAACCTGTACGTCCAAGTCCAATAATTCCAATTGTTTTAATCATTTCTTTTGTTTTGTGCACTTTGTCTTAAGAATACTATATCCCGCAAAATCGTTCGAAACTATATTACACTGTATCTCAAATTAGCAAAATTTAAATAACTCTCAAATAAATAACCAGGTATGAACGTGGAGCATAGATCAAAACTAATTTTTTG
>JAHEGY010000186.1 GCA_024644875.1 Cyclobacteriaceae bacterium | reverse complement strand
AGCCTCTACTTCAACATTAGACAGGATTGCATTTAATTCCCTTGCTATTTCTTTAGAAATCTTGCTTTGAACCTTAAGAAAATCTTTCAATTTCACACTGAATTCATCTGACCAAATATGTTTATCTTCATTTGCATTTATAAGCTGTATAATTATTAAGATGTTCTCTTCATACTTTTGCACGCTTCCCTCCAGAATAAAATCGACACCCAGCTCAAGTCCAATTTCCGGTATCGATTTTGTGTTTCTTATATAATTGACTCCGGAAGTTCTTGAGATGACCTTGATTCCGTTTATTCCGGCAAGTTGACTTAAAATATTATCTACAATTCCGAAGGCGATAAATTTATTTTCCGGATCATTACTCAGATTTTCGAAAGGTAGAACGGCAATTGATTTTTCAACAATTGCAGCATCTTTATTTTCATTTTTTGCGTTAAATAATAATATTGAGCCCAGTAACAGAATTACGAGAACTGAAATTATCCCAAGTGATACCCAAAGCAGTTTGTAAGTATTAATTGTCTTTGTTGTTTCTTTAGGTATATTTCGGTATTTAACTTCCCCTGGTGGGTATCCGTATTTTTCATGAAAGCAGGTAATAAAATATGCAGGACTTCCAAAACCTACCCGGTAAGCAATATCTGAAACCGTTCCTTCGCTTTGTTTGAGAAATTCCATTGCTTTTTCCAACCGAATTTCCCTAATAAAACGACTCACTGATTGGTTTTTGGTGGATTGCAACTTCCTGTAAATCAGGGAACGACTCATACCTGCTTCCCTGGCCAGGTCCTTCACTCCAAATTCCCGTATTTCCAGGTTGGATTCCACGATTCTGGTCAGCTTCTCAATAAATTTCTGATCGGATACTTGCGAAGATTTATGTACCGCTGTTTCCATCACTTTTTAGTGTTTCAGGACCAGCATTTTAAAAATACGGTTCGATTGCTAATACAATTTACAAAAATCCTTGCTTAGGCAATAGGATTCTTACCAATATAATCAAGAGAAACAAATCCTTTTGCTTTTATTTGATTGAAAGGATGTAAAGATTGGTCTAGTCCACTTCAGAAACAAAATCCCATCCACCTGCTTTATGATACCCCGATACAATATCACTTGGACGCATCCAGACCACCCGGCCGCTCAGGTGTTTTTCGATGCGTTCAACCACAGTTTTGAAAGCTTCCCATCCTACACCATTCTCTGGATTCAGACCCTGCCAGTGCATGTACCAGATGCAATAGGGTGCTCCTTCTTCAAGATGCCGCATAATAATTCCAGATTTACCATCTTCTGTAATATAATAATCCGGATCGACCCTATCCGTCGTGTTATCCCAGATACCCATTTGATCTTCGGCATTGGGCATCAGGTCATAAACAGCATATTCTCCATCCGCCGCTTTCTGAATGATTTTATAATCGGTCTCACTGGATTCGTAAAAGATAGGGATGACAGGGGTTCCGAAACGGTCTTGCATAGCCAGGTCCAGCAATGCATCAAATACACCAGGATTAAACTTCAAAGGACCTTCTGCCCTTAATTCGGCATAACGGGCTGAACAGGCTTCACAACCACATCCAGGCCAGGTAAAACCAGTAAATCTGAATCCGGCTTTTTCACCGTGTTCCAGGATATTCGAAAAATAAGCCCTGTATATTTCCTCCGCAACATCCGGCTCATGCAGCCAGAGGCCCTCGTGGATTCCGCTTTCCCTAATACTGCCGGCCTCAAAATCAAAAAGTTCATGGTGCGTCATGATCTCCATGTGTGTGTCAATTCCTGATTCATAGGATTTCGCAGCATATTCCAGGAACTTCTTCTCAATCGAATCGGGTTCAACCGCCATGGACTCCCCGTCATATCCCAGCACAACCGTGGATTCCCCCCTGATACCGTTCGCTTTGCAGTAATCCAGGAAAGTCTTCAGGGCCTCCGGCCCGGCTATGCCCGGACTGGTATCGTCCAGGTAAAAGGAAAGGATCATTTTCGGTTCTTTCTTTTCCTGACTTGAACAGCCGGAAAGAATGAAAATACAAATTGACAGGAATATGGCTAAAATACCGTAAGCATTTTTTGCCAATATCATATTAGTAATTCGTATCATAAGACTATTTTGTTTATATTTTCTAAAAATCTATTGAAAATTGATTCTGTGTTTAAAAAAAGTTTTATTATAAATTTAAGCGTAATTATTCTATCAATTAATAATTATCTTAAATTATAAGGTAGCCTGAAAAGGTTTTTATATTAGTAAACAACTAAACTGATTCTTATGAAAATTGCCCTCTTTAACAATTCAACCTTAACTGTAATTTTTCTTCTATGGCTCATTTCCTGTTCTGATCCTGATAAGGAACCCAATGGATATACTACAATTGAAAAATGGCAGGATGGTAAAACAGCAGCTGTATCTCTAACTTATGACGATGGCTCTGCCAACCAGTTCAATGTGGCCCTGCTCATTATGAACCGGTTGGAATTGCCTGCTACATTCTTTATCAATACGGGTAATATTTCAGGTTCGGAATATCAGAGGAAGTTTATCGGACGTCCGATAGATCAGATTATTAAGGAAACAGAAACCATACCTACTAATGCGGACAATCTATTCGAAAGGGCCTCAGCTATCCGGATGCTGGGAAATTATGAGATCAGGGAACATCATACCCGTGCCGGCAGCCTCTGGGAATCCGGTCGAAAGGAAGAAGCATTCCGGGAGATCGATAAAGGCTATGAACTTATCCGGGCGGATAAGTCCCTGCAGGTCATGTACCAACCACAATCCGGTGACCTATCATGGGATGATATCAACAACTATGCATCCCAGGGTCATGAATTTGCCAGTCATACCATCTCTCATCCACGATTGAGCGTTATGGATGAGGCGAACCTATTATATGAGCTCGAGAAAAGTAAGGAAGATATTCTTAATAATATGGGCCCTGAACATACTTTCTCTGTGGAATGTCCCTATGGTACTGAAGATGAACGGGTGATGGAATATATGTACGAACGGTATGAGGCATCCAGAAACAGAATGCCGGAGCCTTACCTTGAAGAACTTAACCGGGGCAGCCGGGAACAGCCAGGATCGTTCGACAAAGAGTATGTCCAATGGCAAAGGGGCGCTTTATCAGATACTTCACTGGATCAAATGAAGGCCTGGATCGACACCTGCAATGTCCATAATAATATCTGGCTGGTGCTTGTATTTCATGGGGTGGATGGCGTAGGCTGGGAAGCCATACCCGGTGATACCCTGGACGCCTATTTTCAATATATTCAGTCAAGCCAGGATAAGATCTGGGTGGCAACTTTCAAAGATGTCTCCAAATATATCAGTGAGAGAATGCATGCTGAAGTTTCGTTTGCAAGAGAACAAGACCAGATTTCAATTCAATTGATACATGATCTTGATCCTTCCCTATATGACCTGCCACTGACTTTGAGAACCTACATCCCCTCCGGCTGGAAAACGGTGATGTGTAGTCAGGGTGAAAGCAGCAAGAAGTTAACACCTGAAAAAGACGAGAAAGGGTTTTTTATCCGGTATCAGGCACAGCCGAACAAGGACGAAATAATCCTGGCTAATGCTGAATAAATATTATCATTTCCCGGAACATAATTGACCAGTACCTGTTTTCCCGGCAAATATTCATTTATTAGGGATTGGTCAGATGCAAATTAATCGTCTGGAAGTAAAAGAAAACCAGGGATTGCTACAGAAAACGCTGGTGATCTCTCTTTAGTCTTGAAAAATACAATCGGGCAATCTAAAATCCACTTGTTTGTTTAAATCTCCATTTTGGAATATCTTTAGAATCGGATTTTTCGAATTTGATTGAAGAAAGATATGAGCAAGAAGATTTTTACGATCGCTATACTATTATATATAACTGTCGTGGCGGTTGTGTGTACGAGAAAAACAGGGCCTTCTGAAGGGATTAGCATATTGCACCCTTTCCCGGATGCCCTTTTCCCACCAGAGTTTCCAGCGCCCCTATTCCAATGGTTCAATGAAACCAGGGAAAAAACAACCTATGAAGTTTCTCTTTTTACTGACGATGAAAAATATAAGATTTCAGAAACCACCGATAAACTTAAATGGTACCCGGATGAAGCTAAATGGGATAGCCTGAAGCTTTTATCAAATTTCAAGGATGTTTATTTTTCTGTAAAACGAGTGGGTAGTGAAAATCCGGCGACTGTCGCATTCAAATTGAGTACGGACACGGTAAATGCACCGGTATTATATCGCCAAATGCCGATCCCATTCCTGGTCGCTGAAAAGAGGCTGGATTCAATGAGCTTTAAACTGGTCGATTTTGGCAGTAAGAATCCTCCACATGTTGCAATGAAAGGATTTCCCGTGTGTGGCAATTGCCACTCCTTAACTGCAGGTGGTGAAAAGATTGGTCTGGATCTGGATGCAGGATTAAGAGATAAAGGCGGATATTTTGTTTCTAAAATTGAGGATACCATCACCTTCGACCTTGGCAGCTACACTTCATGGTCAAAACTTGAAAACAGGAGAACCTTTGGTTTATTTTCAAAATTATCGCCGGATGGAAGATATGTGGTGACAACAGTTAAAGACCGGGTAGTAATCAAGAACTTTAATATGCCACCGGCAGAAAATATAAAATACTCTCAGCTCTTCTTTCCGGTAAATGGACACCTGGCCATCTATGACCGGCAGACAAATACTTTAAAAGAACTTCCCGGAGCGAATCTTGAGGAATATGTACAGTCAAATGCCATATGGACACCTGACGGGGAAAGCATTATTTTCTGCAGGGCGAAGG
The DNA here is from genome assembly GCA_024644875.1 of Cyclobacteriaceae bacterium. Taxonomy (GTDB): domain Bacteria; phylum Bacteroidota; class Bacteroidia; order Cytophagales; family Cyclobacteriaceae; genus JAGTVG01. The sequence goes on along the minus strand of JAHEGY010000186.1, from coordinate 1,523 downwards.
CTGAACCAAGAAACAGTATGGAAATGAACGAAATCGACATTCAGGATGAGGACATCCTTCAGGAATATGTCGATCGGAAACGGACTGTCAAATTCGACCTTTATAAGATACCTTTCAATAATGGTGAAGGAGGAACAGCTGTTCCAATTGAAGGAGCTTCCCACAACGGAATGAGTAATTATTTCCCGGCCATCTCTCCCGATGGGAAATGGATCATTTACTGCCAGGCTGAGCATTTTATGCTGCTGATGCCTGATAGCCGGCTGTACATTGTCCCGGCTGAAGGTGGCAAGGCAAGAAAACTGGCCTGTAACTTCAATTCCATGAATTCCTGGCATGCCTGGTCACCAAATTCCAAATGGATGGTATTTGTATCCAAGATTTACGGTGCTCATACTGATATGTTCCTTACCCATATCGATGAAAAGGGGAATTCTTCAATTCCGGTCCTGGTTGATAAGGCAAGGTCACCTTACAGGGTAGTAAATTATCCTGAATTTGTGAACAGAAAACCTGGTGATACTTTTGTCATGAATTATGACTTTGTGGAACTGGAACACATTAATAAGGCCGTGAAAAGAGGTGACTGGGAAGAAGCCAAAGAATTGTATTACCGGCTTGAAGAGCAGCAAACTTATTATTTCAAGGAAGATTACAGGGATCTGAATACCCTGCTTACTAAAATGGGAATGACGGAAGAGGCCGAGAAGTATAAAAAACTTGCTGAAGAAACAGTTGACGCTGAGGTCTTTAATAATTGATACTTTTAAATTGATAGCTGAGCTCAATTTTGAATAAAAATCTCTCAATACTGCAAATCAAGGATTATATATAGATCTGGATTGTGTTTACGGATTCTTCCTGATTAAAGGATAATTCCCGGGAATTTGTTCAAATAGCCTATTTAATGCAATTCCTATCAAAAGGAAGTTTCTTTCCAAGCTTCCGGAACCTCACCACCCAATTCCAGGATCTTATCTTTGATTCGCTCTCTATACAGTACATAATGATCAGGCTTCTCTGAATTGCGGATAATTCGTTGGAGCCAGTGTGCAATATCCATGACTTTCTCTAAGGCTACATCCCTGTTCCCCTTTCTTTCCTCTACTCTTATGGCTTTCATTCTTTTACCGAATCGCATGCAAAAGAATGATTTACAATCTTTTGACATCAGCGAAATGATCAGCCCAAGGGCAGGGCTTAAAAACAAAGAAACAAAAAATCCACCCCAGTATCCCAGAACCTTATTCTTAGAGTAGGAAGCTACGATGAGCGACAGGAATACCCATACAATCAATAAAATTGTATAATCCATGTTGATTATGTTTTTAACGTAGTTTTGAGTGTCCTTCCAAAAAAAATGGAATTGAATTTAAGGATATGAATTTAAAATCAAAAGAAATCGTAGTAAATTTTAGTGATTTTTAGAATCAGTTCAGTCCAAAATATAGTGATTATGCTCAAGGAAGAATCCTAATCCGGTAATATAATTTGGAATTGATGGATCAGGTTTTTGGATATCA
>JAHEGY010000185.1 GCA_024644875.1 Cyclobacteriaceae bacterium | reverse complement strand
TCAGGAAAAGAAATGGATAGAAATGACCCAACCTTATTTATTATACGATGAGCCTTTGCTTCAGGTATACTGAGAGTTCTGTTTCAGGTATCATGAAAGTTCCCGTTTCAGGTATACTGAGCGCCCCCGTTTCAGGTATTCTGAATGATATGAGTACTTCGTATTTGTGATAATACTTTTCAGCAGAACTGGTAAAAATCCTAAAACTTAAAACTTTCCCAATGAGCGCCTGATCATAATCCGATTGCAGCCTGATCACTAAATCTCGTAATCATCCTTGCTTGCCCGGTCGATCGTCACATTGATCACAAATCCCAGAAGCAATATAACAGATAAGAGGTATAACCAGATCATGAATGCAATAACTGCCCCGATAGATCCATAGAACTTATTGTAACTGGCAAAATTGGTCAGATAGTATGAGAACAGATAACTGGATCCAATACATAGAAGGGTAGCAATGACGGAACCTGTGTTCATAAAATGCCATCTTTCTTCTACCGAGGGCCCCAGGTAGTAAATGATAGAGATCATCAATTGGAATATGATAAACAGGATCACGAACCTTAAGCTTATGATCAAGATAAAAAGAAAATCCTGATTTAGAATGCCAATATCCAGTAGAAAATCCAGAACCAGCTGCCCGCCTATAAGCAGTCCCATGGCCAGGGTCATAATTAGTATAAGCAGAACAGTAAGTACAAAAGCTACGAGGTAGTTTTTAAAGAATCCCCTGGTGAATTTCGTTTTATAGAAATAGTTGAAATTGGTAATAAGTGAAAGCATTCCATTGGTGGCGAGGTAAACAGCGAAGATAACCCCAAAAGATAACAGATCGCCTCTTGGTTTTGAGACAATGTCCTCTACAGTGCTTCTTACCTGCTCAATCATGACCAGGTCCAGTTCTTCAAAGAAACCCATAATGGTATCCTGCAGGTTAGGTATAGGAAAATAGGGGATAAGCGTAAAAAGGAATATGATGCCCGGGAAAATAGCCAGTGTAAAATTATAGGTGATGGCTTTGGCTCTTTCAAGAATATCATCCTTGGTCAGGCTGATCAAAAAGATCTTGAGAAGGTCATATAAGGAAGTCCTGTGCTTTCCAACTACAATACGATCCAGGATGGAAGTAAAGCGTTTCCAGATTTTGAACCTGTCAAGATAGTTTAAATAATCAAGGATCATTAAAAATATGGTTTCAAAACATCCTGCACTACATCCGGCACCTGTATTGGTTTTCCAGATGATTTGTCAAGAAATACCAGTGTTGTCGATCCTAAGTTAATTAATTTTTTATCTTCATTAAAAACCTCGTATTCAAAATTTATTCTCATCGCTGGCATTTCTTTAAGAATCAGCTTTATCGTCAGCAAATCATCATATTTTGCAGGACGGATATATTTAGACCAGTTTTCCAGAACAGGCATCAACACACCATTTTCTTCCAGGATTTTGTACGAAATACCGAGAGATCTGAGCGCTTCTACTCTTGTAACCTCATAATAGGTAGCATAGTTCCCATAATATACATAGCCCATCTGGTCTGTCTCGGCATATCTAACTCTAATACTTGTCTCAAATTGATACATTAAACATCGGCATTTAAATTCTAGAACGTATTACCCCGGGTCATGGTATAAGATCCCTAAATAAATCCGGCATTTACCTGTATATGCCTTCCCTGTTCAATGCCCTCTGGTATCTTCTTGCATGGACCAAATGTTGCTGCAGATTGGTGGAAAAATTATGATAACCTGAAAAATCTTCCTTTGCACACATGTAAAGGTAATTATGCTGTGCATGGTTCAGTACAGCGTCAATGTACCTGATCTCAGGGGCATTTATCGGACCCGGTGGTAATCCGTAGTACTTGTATGTATTATATGGTGAATCAATTTCCTTATGCTTATTCAATACCCTCTTTATTGTAAAGTCACCACTAGCATATACAAGCGCAGGATCCGCCTGAAGTAAATAATTTTTTTTCAAACGATTTAAGTACAAACCAGCGATAACAGGTGCCTCATCCGTCATTTTGCATTCAGCCTGAACAATTGAGGCCAGAATAGAAACTTCTATGGGAGATAATCCGATGGAATCAGCTTTAGCCTTCCGTTCATCATTCCAGAATTGTTTATATTCATAAGACATTCTTTCCACCAATTCATCTGCTGTGATGGTCCAGAAAACCTCATAAGTATTGGGTATGAACATGCACTTGAAGGTATATTCGTCGAATCCATATTTTGCCCTGAGGATAGAGTCTTCAAGTTTAGTCATTAGTGTTTCCGGACCAAGATTGATATTGGCACATATTTTTGGTGGCAGATCTTCAAGCAGCCTGACATTATTGAAGGTAATGTTAACAGGTTCCTGCTTCCCCGATCTCAAATACCTGATCGCATCCCGGTTGCTCATATTTGCTTCTAACAAATACCTCCCGGGTTTGACATATTTATCATAATCCATCAGTTTCGCAAGAAAGCTGAATGCAACCAGGTCATTTACATAATTCTCATTGTATAGCGTGTTTTGCACATCCTTGAATGTTGCGTCAGGTTGAATATAAAGAAAGCGGCTTCCCTGATCAACCAAAATATTTGGCGCTGTAATTACCTGCCAGAAATAAAAGGAAAACGATGAAAGCGTTACAGTAAAGACCAGGATAAACCCAACTAATATTTTTCTTTTGTCCATATAGGGGACAAAAATAACAAATTGTATTAACTTGAAAGCTGAATTTAGGGATCATAAGAAAATTAATAAAATATGGCTGGCGAATTGGTAAAAATGCATCCAGAAAACCCTGCTGTATCGAAAATAAGGCATATCGCAAAGGTACTTAGAAACGGAGGTGTCATCATATATCCGACAGATACCATATATGGGCTGGGTTGTGATATTTTTAATGCAAAAGCAATAGAGAAGATAAGCAGGATTAAGGGATTAAACCATAAAAAAGTAAACCTTTCTTTCATCTGTTATGATCTTAGTGATATCACGAATTATGCAAAAAATGTGAGTACACCTGTTTTTAAAGTTCTTAAGAGGGCTCTGCCCGGTCCTTTTACATTTATTATGAATGCAAGCAGCAGAACTCCGAAGTTTGTACATAAAACAAAAAAAACGGTTGGGATCAGGATCCCCGATAATAATATATCCAGGGATATCGTAAAGGAGCTGGGAAATCCAATCATCTCTACTTCACTGAGGCATGAAGATGATATTGTCGAATACCTGACTGATCCGGGTGAGATCTTTAGAAAGTATAAAAACCAGGTCGACATTGTGATCGATGGGGGGCCAGGTAAGAACTCACCTTCCACCGTAGTAGATTGTACCGATGAGTCATTTACTGTGCTAAGAGAAGGGATAGCTGATATTAATGAATTTTTATAGACAATTTTATGATTAAAGATCTGTTTGATTTATCCGGAAAAAAAGCCCTGATCACTGGTGGAACACATGGAATTGGCCTTGCCATGGCGAAAGCCCTTGCTTATGCCGGGGCTGAGATTATCATTAATGGGCATACACCTGAACGATTGGAAAATGCCATCAATCAATGTGAATCAGAGAATTTAAGGGCTGCGGGATTTTTATTTGATATCACTGATGAAAAGGCTGTATTCAAGAACATGACTGAGATAGCAGATAAAATTGGTCCGCTGGATATTTTGATCAACAATGCCGCGGTGCATAAAAGGATCAAATTGATTGATTATTCTTTCAGGGATTTCCAGGAAGTTGTCAACGTTAACCTGAATGCCCAGTTCCTGATTGCCAGGGAGGCAGCTAAGATGATGATCCCCAAAAGGCAGGGAAAAATCATCAATATGTGCTCGATGATGAGTGAATTGGGCAGAGAAACTACCGGGGCGTATGCTGCTGCAAAAGGTGGATTAAAAATGCTTACCCGTAGTATGGCTACAGAGTGGGCAGAGTATAATATTCAAATTAATGGTATAGGTCCGGGCTATATTAAAACAGATGCTACCGGTCCTATTGCAGAACCGGGTAATCCAATTCATGACTTTATTATTGATAGAACACCTGCAGGTCGATGGGGCAGGCCTGAAGATCTTCAGGGAGCCGCCTTATTTCTGGCCTCAAAAGCATCAGATTATGTCAATGGCCAGATATTATATGTTGATGGTGGAATGCTGGCTACTTTAGGTAAACCTTCCACTTCCCGGTGAGGAAATTATTTTCATGCTTACAGTCAACATACTATTGAACAGACCTTCCTATATTTGCAATTTGCTATCGCATTATCGCAATGGATATATTAAGTAGTGAATATTTTATTCTCTTTCTGATCATTACCCTTGGAATTCTGATCGGGAAAGTGAAAATCTTTGGGATTACCCTGGACTCATCAGCTGTGATCTTTGTAGCCTTATTTTTCGGGCATTTCGGATTCAGCGTCCCCGATATCTTCCAACAGATCGGACTGATATTCTTTATTTATTCCATTGGCATACAGGCCGGACCGGGATTTTTTGAATCCTTTCAGAAAAAGGGGATCCAGCTGATCATTATTGCGGCCCTGGTGGTGGTATCAGGTTCAATTTTGGCTTTTCTGGCCTCTTTTTTCCTCGAAATAGATAATAAACTTATCGTGGGATTGTTTACCGGTGCCTTGACAAGTACCCCGGGACTCGCAGCTGCAATAGAAAGCTCGAATTCTCCTCTGGCATCCATTGGCTATGGTATCGCCTATCCATTCGGCGTGATTGGTGTCATTCTGTTTGTCCGGTTGGCCCCTCGTATCTTTAAATTTAATATTAAAAAAGCAGAAGAAGATTATGAAAAAGATATATCCGAGGATTATCCGGAAATCACAAGTAAAAATTTCATTGTCGGAAATGTGAATATCGTAAATAAAACCGTCGGTGATCTTGAGATCAGGTCGATGACCGGTGCCAATATATCCAGGATTGTGCATGATGGGCAGGCTGTTGCCCCTGATGCTGAATCCATCCTTTACAAAGGAGATTTGGTCAAAGCTGTCGGAACTGCTCAATCCCTGAAGAAAGTGGGGTTGTTGATTGGGAAGGAAACCAAAACTGAAGTGCCCAGGAGTGGAGAATTTGATGTGCAATGGATATTGGTAACCAATAAAAAGGTGGTAAGAAAGACGCTCGGAGAGCTGAACCTGTTCAATAATTACATGGCTACTGTGACCAGGATACGACGAAGCGGTATTGATATTACACCAAACGCCGGCAGCCAGATCCGGTTCGGGGATAAGCTTATGGTGGCCTCTTCCAAAGGCAATATGCCGGCTGTGATCAAATTATTCGGAAATAATGTGAAACGACTTAATGAAGCGGATTTTCTTCCTATTTCGGCTGGCATTGTAATCGGCGTTCTATTGGGTATTCTGGATATTCCTATACCAGGAGGAGGTGTATTCAACCTGGGACTTTCTGGTGGGGTATTAATATCGGGACTCATCTTAAGCCGTATTGGTAAAACAGGACCAATTATCTGGAACGTATCCGGACCAGCCAATCAATTGCTTAGGCAAATTGGACTATTATTTTTTCTTGCGGCAGTGGGCACCCAGGCTGGTGAAACCCTGGTAGAGACAGTGAAAGCGAATGGTGCCATACTGGTATCAGTGGGTGTTGTTTTGACGATATTACCTATGCTGATCGCGGCACTTATTGGTGTATATGTTTTTAAAACCAACGTTTTATCCGTATTCGGCACCCTGGTTGGCGGGATGACCAGTACACCTGGCCTCAGTGCGGTTGATTCACTAACCGATTCAAATGCACCTTCGATTGCCTATGCAACAGTCTATCCTTTCGCTTTGGTGATCATGATCATCTGTGCTCAGATCCTGGGGGCACTATAAGGGGTGTATATTTTTCTCCCGGACCAGCTTCTTTTAATGCAGGATCTTTATAGAGTCCTATCAGTATCAATTGCTGGATTTTTCTTTACGAATCAAATACACTATTTTTCCAAAATGGGAATCAGGTGATTGATTTGAAATTGCACATGGGATTTGGGCTAAAATTGTTTAAATATCTTACTCGAAACCTAATTTCTGCAAACCTGTACGGACCTCCGGACATGACATGAATAAGTCCCATAGTAAACCAGTGCGGTAATTCTCAATCATTACCGGGATTGGTCCCTGGTCGATGGCAAGGTATCGTGGCAGACACCAGTTTTTATCCAGACTGAATGCATCGTATGGTCCGTATTTTCCTACCAGCGAATCCGCTTCAAGATATAAGAATTTCAAGAACCTCATGCTTTCCTCTGGAGTATATGGAAAGGATGACAAGGCTGCTGTGGGAGATATTACACCCAGGTCATTATCCGGTTGGTGGGCCGAATAAAAATCTATGGAATAACTAGAGCTTAATCCCCAGCATTTACTGCTGTATCCTTTGAAG
>JAHEGY010000090.1 GCA_024644875.1 Cyclobacteriaceae bacterium | reverse complement strand
GGGATCTGTATGCAAATTTAACTCTAATCTTCAAAAGCAAATAAGATTTGAGGGATAATGCAATATTAATTGAACATGAAAAATAGGCTGAAATGTCTATCTTTACCTTGCATTTTTAAAACCAATGGCTAAAGCAAGTAGAAGGAAAGACCATAGAACTATAATTCAATCGACCCAGATCAGGGAGGACCGGTCAAAACATGTAAAAGATTCTTTTTATGAGAACTTTATTTACATGATCATAATTACTATCCTCTTTCTTGGAGTTTATGGTTATATTTTTGATAAGAAATTAGATCTGAATGGCGATAATGCCTATTATTATGTTCTTGGAAAAGCTTTATCACAGGGAGAGGGATATGTCAATATCGCCAATATAAATAAAGCGCCTAACAACCATTACCCCCCGGGCTATCCATTTATTATTTCATTGTTTATGCACATCTCGGATTCACAGATCTTCCTGAAATTGGTAAATGGTATTTTTCTTCTTATATCATTGCATCTATTATATTATCTTTTCAAATTCCTTAGCAAAAGTTCTAAAATAGCATTTGTAACGACCTTCTTCCTGCTTTTAAATTCCCACATGCTCCTTTATGGCACGATGCTAATGAGTGAGATGTCTTTTATATTACTTTCATTTTTTTGCATCTATATGGTTCTTAAAACTGATCTGAAGAGTAATTTATTCAGAAAACCGAATATATACCTTATCCTTATTGCCCTGGTCGGTGCATATTATATCAGATCGACCGGACTGGCATTATTTGCTGGATTAATGCTATACTTATTAATTAACAGATATTGGAAAACGGCAGTTTTTATTGGAGCAGGTTTTATTACGCTGGCAACTCCATGGATAATAAGAGGTCAGAAACTGGGAGGCAGTTCCTATATTAAGCCCCTGGTTATGATCAACCCGTATCGTGCAGAACTTGGAAACGCCGATCTGGCTGATTATTTCAATAGAATCTTATCGAATGTGTCACGATATATAACCAGGGAAATACCCAACAGCAGCATGCCCTTCATCAAGGTCAACTATCTGAGTGAAATCAGCCCCACAGAATGGTTGATCGGGCTTCCGGTGCTCGTAGTGATGGTCTACGGTCTATATAAGCTGGGCCGGAGGGGATTGCTCATCATTTGTTACCTGATCACTACCTTCGGAATATTACTGTTATGGCCTGAAGTATGGACTGGTGTAAGGTTTGCCCTTCCTGTTGCTCCATTGCTATTCTTTGGATTGATCATGGGTATATATTATGGAATGGCCTATGTTCTTTCGAAATATAAAGCAAAACTGAATTTCAATATGCTGATTTTATTGATCTTCGGGCTAGCTTTTATCAGCCCGATCAAACAAATACATGCGAAAGCCAAAATCGATTATCCAAATGCATGGAAAAATTATTTCAGTGTAGCTGGTTGGTTTAAAAGGAATAATATAAAAGATGCTGTGGTTATATGTCGAAAACCAATGCTATTTCATATTAATTCCGGCACATACACTTCCACATTCAAATACTCGAATGATGAAAAAGAAGTTCTGAATGATCTGAATAGAAAACAGGCAGATTACGTTATCCTCGATAATCTGGGATACAGGCAAACATATGAATATTTGTTCCCTGTGATCAACAACCAACAAGAATATTTTCAATTGGTTATCAAGCTAGAGAATCCTGATACTTACCTGTTAAAATATAATCCCGATCCCAATTAGAATATGCTCCAAACCCTATCCATTATAATACCGGTATACAATGAGGCCAGGACAATTTTTTCTGTTTTAGAAAAGGTCTCTGATGTGGAACTGATCGATGGTATAAAGAAAGAAATAATTGTAATTAATGACGGATCTACTGATGAAACTGAACAAAAGATCAAAGCATTCATAAGCTCACATCAGGATTCCATACACTACATTTCACATGAAAAAAACCAGGGTAAGGGACGTGCCATACAAACTGCCATCAGGCAGATTACTGGGGAATACTTAATTATTCAGGACGGGGATCTTGAGTATGATCCAAATGAATATAATATTCTTTTAAAACCAGTGATAGATGGTCATGCTGATGTTGTTTATGGTTCCAGGTTTCTGGGCGGTAATGCACATAGAATATTGTTCTTCTGGCATTCCCTTGGAAATAAATTTCTGACTTTTCTTTCCAATATGTTTACCAATTTGAACTTAACTGATATGGAAACTTGCTATAAATTGATCAGATCTTCGTTGATTAAAGATATTAAACTAGTGGAGAGGAGATTTGGTTTTGAACCGGAGATTACGGCTAAATTATCAAGGCTTCAGGATATAAGAATTTACGAAGTAGGCATATCATATTATGGCAGGCAATTCAAAGAGGGAAAAAAGATCAATTGGAGGGATGGTATAAAGGCTATCTTTTGTATCATACGATATAACCTATTCAAATGAAGGAATTTGAATTTAGAGAAGAGGATAAGGAAGGATTAAGTACCCTTGAAACAATAGCAAGGGCTGATAAATTCAACAAGTGGATGTTCGACACAATATATCCTTTCTGCAAAGGTAAAATTCTTGAAATAGGTAGCGGTATCGGTAATATATCACAGTTTTTCCTTAATGAACATGCATCTGTAACCCTGAGCGATATCCGGGAAAATTATTGCAATCATTTGAAACTGAGATTTTCAGATGCTACCACACTTGAGGATGTGCTACTGATCAATCTGTCTGATGTGGAATTTGAAAAAAAGTATCGGCACTATGAAAAGACTTTTGATACAGTTTTTGCATTAAATGTTGTCGAACATATAAAAGATGATGTTCTGGCATTAAAGAATTGCAAATTCCTGCTAAAAGATGGAGGCACACTCCTTATTTTAGTTCCTGCCTTCCAGAGTCTGTATTGCAGTTTTGATCAGGAACTTGGTCACTATAGAAGGTATACAAGAAAAACATTAAGGAGGATTTATGAGGAAAATCAACTTCAAACTGAATATTCCAGGTATTTCAATGCAATGGGTATCCTTGGATGGATATTCTCCGGAAAGATACTGAAGAAAAAAACGATCCCGGAAGGACAAATGGGGATGTACAATAAGCTGGTTCCTTTTTTTAAGATTATCGATAAAATTTTCCTTCAGGTTTTTGGGCTATCCGTAATCCTTGTCGGTAAGAAATGAAAAATCCCGCTTCTCTGAGAAAAGCGGGATTCATATTGATATATTTTATTCTCTAAATTACACCTTCCAGAACATCCTTCATGGCAACCCGCTTACCATCTTTATATGGAACTATCCAGGCATCACCAACACCCATTTCTCTCAGGTACTTTTTGAAAGTATCGGCTTCCCAATAGTCCCTGAACCTTCCAAGTGTGATCTTCTGAATACCTTCATCGGTCTCACCGGTGAAATTCTCGGTATTATCAAAATACTTGGACATATCCCTGTCCCTGAAAGCTCCGATCTGGACTTTGAATACCACCCCTGAATCGTCATATGACGGCCCAGCCGGTTTGCTGGCGGCGGCTTGCTGTGCTGCCGCTACTTCCTGTTCCATGGCCCTCATTTTCTGCGTCATGGAGGCGACCTGGTTGTCTTTTTCTTTGACCTGACCTTCTAATGAAGAGATCTGTCTTTTATATCCGGAAATTTCACTTTTCAAAGCTGCATTCTCGTCAAAAATGTTCTTTAACTCCTCCGGATTCTTCTTCAGGGCTTTCGCCTTTTTCTTCCATTCTTTCTTCTCCTCTTTAGATAGTTGGGCATAGGTTGTACTTACTGAAGCTGCAATAAATACGATGCAAATTAGAATAACGAAATTTTTCATTTTCGAAAATTATAGGTTGATAATTAAAATATATTTAGCAATGTACAAAAAAAAGTTAATTAATGTCAAATATAAGCATAAATCTAGTCCAAACTGCCAATCATTTTATTCGGATCTACCCACTCATCAAATTGTTCATCGGTCACCAAACCTAATGATACCGCAGCTTCTCTTAGGGTTGTTCCATCAGCATGCGCTTTCTTGGCGATCTTCGCTGCATTCTCATAACCAATATGGGTGTTCAATGCCGTAACCAGCATTAAGGAGTTTTCAAGGTTTTTTGTAATATCCTTATAATTGGGTTCAATACCAACCGCGCAATTATCATTAAATGACAGGCAGGCATCACCTAACAACCTGGCGGATGTAAGAAGATTATACACCATCATAGGTTTAAATACATTTAACTCAAAATGCCCGTTCATTCCTCCAATGCTTACTGCAGTGTCCATTCCTACTACCTGTGCACATACCATGGTCAGGGCTTCGCATTGTGTGGGATTTACTTTTCCCGGCATGATTGATGATCCAGGTTCATTAGCCGGAATGATGATCTCACCAATACCGCATCGTGGACCTGAAGCCAGCATTCTGATATCATTTCCAATTTTCATCAGGCTTACTGCCAGTTGTTTCAAAGCTCCGGAAGTTTCAACCATAGCATCATGAGCTGCGAGCGATTCAAACTTGTTCTCTGCCGTTACAAAAGGTTTTCCTGTTAATTCTGCTATTTTCTGAGCAACTTTAACCGCATATCCTTTTGGGGTATTCAGTCCGGTACCGACAGCTGTGCCTCCCAATGCCAGTTCAAGCAAATGTGGAAAGGTATTCTCAAGCGCTTTCAATCCATGATCCAGCTGAGATACATATCCTGAAAATTCATTCCCGAGGGTTAAAGGTGTTGCATCCATAAAGTGTGTCCTGCCAATCTTGACCACATCCTTGAATTTCTTGGCTTTTGCGTCCAGTGTATCCCTTAATTTCCTGATCTTAGGCATGGCAGTATCAATTATATAAATATAGGCCGCTATATGCATGGCTGTTGGAAAGGTATCATTGGATGATTGCGATTTATTCACATCGTCATTTGGATGAATTTTCTTCTTGTCATCGGTCAGCTTGCCCCCCATGATCACATGTGCCCGGTTAGAAACGACCTCATTCACATTCATATTTGACTGGGTTCCAGATCCGGTCTGCCAGACAACCAGGGGAAACTGATCATCCAGCATTCCCTCCAGGATCTCATCACATACCTTACCAATCACGTCAGCCTTTTCAGAAGGTAAAACGCCGAGATCCATATTTGTTAGTGCAGCCGCCTTTTTCAGGTAGGCAAAGGCCTGGATGATCTCTTTGGGCATTTTCATAGGTGATCCACCAATCTTAAAATTATCTTTTGATCGCTGTGTTTGAGCTCCCCAATACTTATCAACAGGGACCTGAACATCTCCCATGGTATCTTTTTCAATTCTATATGCCATTTTATTTCATTTTTAGGTTAGTAATTTGGATATAATAATATAACAATTTTTAATAATGAATAATCTTTGTTTTTGAGTTTTTTCTACTATTGATAGCCAATAAGTACTGCGATTATAAGTGCTATAGAGCCAAACAACCATAATTTCAGTATCAGCGGAAAAATAAACCTGAACCATCGGTCGTATGGGATCCGGCCAATACCAAGAATCCCCATTAATACAGCATTGGTTGGTACTATCATATTTGTAAAACCATCCCCGAACTGGTAAGCCAATACAGCGATCTGCCTGGAGATACTTAATAAGTCCGCTATAGGCGTCATAAGGGGCATCGTCACATAGGCCTGCCCACTTCCTGAAGGAATAAAGAAATTGATGAGGCTTTGGATCACATACATTCCTACTGAAGCAAGTTCCGGCCCTACTTTTTCAAGTGGAGATGCCAGGGCATAAACAATAGTATCCAATACCTGGCCATCCTGGAGGATCAATGCGATTGCTCTAGCAAATCCAACTAATAGGGCTGTAGTAGTAAGTTCTGAGGCCCCTATTGCAAATTCTCGGGCCGTCTTATCAGCTGACAACCCGCCAATTGCTGCGACTATTATAGTAAGGCCGAGAAAAACTCCTCCCAGTTCAACAAGATACCATCCCCATCCTGAAACTTCTGAGATTCCATAAACAATAAGTATGAGTGCCGTCAGTATAAATACCAGGATGATCCAGTTTTTTCTTGTGATACTTTCCACTTTTTCAGGTAATGAAACCTCCATAGTCTCACTATCATTTAACAAACTCCTGGCAGGATCCTTCCTCACTTTCTTCGAATAGGTATACACATGATGAAAGCCCAAAAGGAAAAAAGGTAAGAACAAGGCAAGACGATAACCAATACCTGATGTCGGTTTTAATTGGGCCACTTCCTGGGCTACCATCACAGTGAATGGATTGAGTGCTGCAACACCATATCCAATGCCATAGCCGACAACCATAATACCAATGGCCGTGATCCGGTCAAAATCCAGGGCCAGGCATAACATTAAAAGTATTGGCACGAATGGAATGAACTCTTCCGCCATACCAAGAGTACTGGAAGCTATACTGAAAACCAGCATGGTTGAAAACATCAGGATATACGGTTTACTGCCATATTTCTGGATCAACCTTCCCATGAAAGCATCAATTACTCCGGTTGCACGTATTACGGCCAATGCTCCGCCAATAATAAAAATAAAAAATATGATCCCCTGTGTTTCCTCAAAAGCCCTTGGAATAACCGTAAAAATATGCCATGGTTTCAGCATCTGCTTTTGCTCTAGGGTATGAAAGCTACCCGGTACAACCACGGAATGACCATGGCCATCACTAGTTCTTTCAAATTCACCATGAGGCAACAGATATGTGGCGGCAAGTGCCAGTACCATCATGGTGAATAATAAAACCAGGGTATGTGGAATTTTGATCTTTTGAAGCATACTATTTCTTTTTCGAGGTAAGTACATTGAAAAGTGCCAATCGACTTTTTGTATTATCCTCCTTATTTTCTGTTGCGCTTTTAACAGACTCAACGGTATAGAAAGCATTCGGATTGAAAGTTTCTATTCCCTCAAATATTTTTGACAGTCTTTCACGGTTGATCACTGAAAACAATACATTTACCTTTCCATACCGTCCCTCTGCAGGCACATTGGTAAAATAAAAATTATTTTCCTCAAGAAACTGGATCAATTCTGTGGCTGGTTTTTTGGTAATGATCCTTATCAGGACCTTGCCGAAAGCCAGTTTCTCCTCAATGATCAATCCTACATATGTACCCATGCCAAAGCCTCCGGCAAAAGCCAGGTAGGTTACGATATTATCAACATTTTTAATGATCTGACTGACCGCTACAAGCCAGATAAACGACTCCATAAATCCAATAAACGGGGCAAGTCGTTTATTTCCCTGCATGATGAACACAACTCGTATTGTGCCAAAAGAAACATCGAGAATTCTTGCAGCGAATATTAAGACAGGAAGCAACACATAGGATGCGAACCATGGCGCCATTCCAAGCTTTTCAACCAATATATCCAACATCAGATTAATTTTTAATATTTTCCAAACAAATGCCGGACAACCTCATCGATCCGGCTGAAAGTGATCACTTCTATTTTTAGGTTTTTTTTATTCAGGTTCCTGGAATTGTATTTTGAAACTATGATTTTCCTGAATCCCTGTCGTTCCGCTTCCGAGATCCTGTTCTCAATCCTGCTCACGGCACGAAGTTCGCCACTCAAACCAATTTCTGCTGAAAAGCATACCTCTTCCGGGAGCGCTATTTCCTGATAAGAAGAAACGATGGCCATACATACCGGTAAGTCCAGTGCAGGATCCTCAACTTTGATGCCTCCGGTCAAATTTAAAAATATGTCCTGGGTACCCAGTCTGAACCCAGCCCTTTTTTCCAGTACCGCTACCAGCATGTTCAATCTCTTAAAATTATAGCCTGTTGTACTACGCTGAGGATTTCCAAAAGTGGCTGAGCTAACCAGTGCCTGCACTTCAATGAGCAGAGGCCTGATCCCTTCTATGGTTCCGCCAACCGCTATACCGCTTACAGCCTGCTCCCTTTGCGTCAGCAAGAGTTCAGAAGGATTGTCTACTATCCTCAGGCCATCTCCCTGCATTTCATAAATACCAAGTTCCGAGGTGGAGCCAAAACGGTTCTTTACACTTCTTAATATTCTGTACACATATTGCCTGTCTCCTTCAAACTGAAGTACCGTATCCACCATATGCTCCAGCACCTTTGGTCCTGCCAGGTTGCCATCCTTTGTAATATGACCAATTAAAAAGACAGGTACGTTATTTTCCTTGGCATATTTCATTAACTCATTGGTGGACTGGCGAATTTGAGTCACCGACCCGGGAGGCGCGTCAAAATCCGGTGATGAAAGGGTCTGTATGGAGTCAACGATGACCACGTCAGGCTTAGTGCTTTCTATACCTGCAAATATCTCTTCGGTATCAGTCTCTGAAAGTATAAAACAATTTTCAGGTATATTGCCCATGCGTTCTGCCCGCATCCTGATCTGCGAACCGCTTTCCTCACCGGAAACATATAGTATGCTTTTGTCAGCAAGTCCAAGGGTTATCTGAAGCATCAGGGTAGATTTACCAATTCCCGGATCACCACCGATCAATATGACTGATCCCGGAACAATACCTCCGCCCAGGACCCTGTCAAATTCAGGATCAGTGGTACTTAACCTTTTGAAATTTTTTTTCTGGATATCTTTCAGCAATTCTGGTTTCCTATGCAGGTTGGTGGTACCGGAACTTCGTTTACCCGGGCCTTTTTTATCATCTTTTCTGACCAGCTCTTCTACAAAGGTATTCCATGCATTACATGAAGGGCATTTACCCTGCCATTTGGGGGATTGAACGCCACAATTCTGACAAATAAATATGGATTTTGTTTTTACCAAGGGTCAAGAAAAATATCCCCAAAGATAGTTCAAACCGGAATGAAATTAAATTATCTCAGACTCCAATTGAATAATAATTTTTTCATTGAATTCTTTCATATTTTTTTAAGGAAAAAGTCATCATATTTTAATAACTTGGCACTGTTTTTTACAAATCGAAAAAATCAAATCCAAAATTTTTAAATTTTAATATTACATATATGGGCAGAGTATTTAATTTCTCAGCAGGACCTGCTACTTTACCGGAACCTGTCCTTGAGATAGCACAAAAAGAACTTTTAGATTTTAAAGGGACAGGAATGTCCGTAATGGAAATAAGCCACCGGTCTGCAGCCTTCACCGAGGTCATCGAAAAGGCAGAAGCTGATTTAAGAAGTTTAATGAATATACCGGACAATTATAAAGTCCTGTTTCTTCAGGGCGGGGCTTCCAGCCAGTTTGCCATGGTACCGTTCAACCTTTTTTCATCCCGCAAAAAGGCAGATTACATTAACACCGGTCAATGGTCCAAAAAAGCCATCGCTGAAGGAAAGCGTTATGGTGATGTACATGTTGTTGCAAGCTCCGATGACAAAATGTTTAATTATATACCGGAGATCACCAGGGACATGTTTGATCCAGAGGCCGATTACGTTCATATAACCTCAAATAATACCATATATGGAACGGTTTATCCTGAACTTCCGGATACAGGTGATGTCCCGCTCGTCGCCGATATGTCATCAAACATTTTAGGCCAGGTTTACGATGTTTCTAAATTTGGCGTTATTTATGCCGGTGCCCAGAAAAATGTTGGTCCGGCAGGCATGGCCATTGTGATTGTTCGAGAGGATCTTATCGGCCATGCGCTGGAAGGAACCCCGGTGATGTTCAATTATGAAATCCATGCCAATGCCGGCTCAAGGTACAATACCCCTCCGTGTTTTGCGATCTATATGGCAGGGAAAGTATTTGAGTGGTTGCTGGACCTCGGAGGTGTCAGCGCTATGGAGGAGGTGAATCGGGAAAAGGCTTCCTGGCTATACAATTTTTTAGATGATTCAAAGATCTTTAATTCAACAGTGAAAGGGGAATATCGTTCGATAATGAATGTACCATTCATTCTTCCAAGTGAGGAGTTGAATGCCAAATTCATTAAAGAAGCAACTGAAGCAGGACTCAGCACCTTGAAAGGTCATAGAACTGTTGGTGGAATGCGGGCCAGTATATATAATGCCATGCCCCCGGAGGGAGTTAAAAAGCTCGTTGAGTTTATGAAGAAGTTTGAAGTCGATAATTCTTAATATTTTTTAGCATGTTCAAAATACAAACATTAAATAAGATATCTACTGTCGGTTTATCCTTGTTGCCTTTAGATAATTATGAATCAGCGTCGGAAATTTCACATCCGGATGCTATACTGGTCAGAAGTTTTAAAATGCATGATATGGAAATGCCGGAAAGTCTCCTCACAATTGGAAGGGCCGGGGCCGGCGTGAATAATATTCCGGTTGATAAGTGCAGTGAAAAAGGAATTGTTGTCTTCAATACACCGGGTGCCAATGCCAATGCGGTAAAGGAACTTGTTCTGGCCAGCCTTTTTCTGTCATCCCGGGACATAGTGGGAGGTATAGCGTGGGCTAAAACACTGATCGGAGAAGGCGGGGAGGTACCTAAACTTGTTGAAAAAGGAAAATCCAGTTTTGTTGGCCCTGAGATTTCAGGAAAAACACTTGGAATTATTGGATTAGGAGCCATCGGCAGGCTGGTTGCCAATGCTGCTGAAAGCCTGGGGATGAAGGTGATTGGATTTGATCCCTATATATCCGTGGATGCAGCCTGGGGCTTATCCCAGTATGTGAAAAAAGCAAAAGGGTTTGAACATTTGTTCAGCCAGTCTGATTATGTCAGTCTACACATACCCCTCACCGATGAGACAAAGGGTTTGATTGATAAGTCAAAGTTCAAGATGATGAAGGATGGTGTTCGGATAATGAATTTCGCCCGCGGAGGACTGATACATGAAGCTGATTTAATAGAGGCACTTGATTCGGGCAAGGTTTCCAGGCTGGTAACAGATTTCCCGAATGAAAATATGCTTAAGCATGAAAAAATTATTGGTATCCCTCATCTGGGAGCAAGCACCCCTGAATCAGAATCCAATTGTGCGGTAATGGCGGTAAACCAGGTCAGAGAATATCTTGAGAATGGAAACATAAAAAATTCTGTCAATTTCCCGGAAGCGGAAATGCCCCGCAATGGAAGTTGCCGTTTATGCATCGTGAATCAGAATATTCCCAAGATGGTAGGTCAGATCACTACCGTTCTGGCCAATGAGGATATCAATATTGAGGAGATGCTTAACAGGCATCATCAGGGACTGGCTTATAATATTATTGATGTTGACCAGTCTGTAACTGAAGATCAAATTACGAAAATAAAATCTATTGAAGGCGTAATCAGAGTACGTGCGATACAATCAGAATAGTTCATAATGGCCATATTAAAACCTTTCAAAGCATTTCGCCCGGTGAAGGATAAAGCGGCAATGGTTGCTTCAAAGCCCTATGATGTGATCAATACCAGGGAAGCCCGTGTTGAGGCAGAAGGTAATGATCTATCCTTTCTGCACATAGTCAAACCTGAAATTGACTTTCCTGATGAACAGAATCCATATGCACAGGAAGTGTACATCAAGGGAAGGAATAATTTTAGGGGCTTGTGCGATAAAAACATCATGATCCAGGATGGATCCGAATGTTATTATATCTATATGCTTGAAAAAGATAAAAGGCAACAAACCGGGATAGTTGGCTGTGCAGGTATAGAAGATTATTTTAATGATATTATCTTAAAACATGAATTAACACGCCCGGATAAAGAAGAAGACCGGAAAAATCATGTCCGGGTAACCAACATGAATGCCGAACCGGTATTTTTTGCCTTTCGAAGAGTAAAAGCACTTGATGAGCTAATCGAGGATCTTATGAAAAGTGAACCTGAGTATGACTTTAAAGCTCCGGATGGTGTAAGGCACGTGGTCTGGAAAGTAGATGAACGAACATCAATTGATGCTATAAGCAATCATTTTGAACAAATCGAGCATACTTATGTTGCTGACGGGCACCACAGGACAGCTGCAGCTGCACTTGTCGGAAGGGAACTGCAGAATAAGAATCGCTATCATCAGGGAATTGAAGAGTACAATTATTTTATGGCAGTACATTTCCCGGACAATCAATTGCAGATCATAGATTATAACCGTATCGTTAAAGATCTTAACGGACTAAGCAGGGAAACATTTCTTGAATTGCTGGGCCAGAGTTTTGAGATAAAATCCAATGGGCCGGCTCAATACAAACCACAGAAGCTGCATGAATTTGGAATGTATCTTGAAGGAAACTGGTTTATCCTGAGCGCAAAAGAAGGGACATATGACGACCAGGATCCAATAGGGGTGCTTGATGTTACTATTTTATCGGATCAGATCCTTAATCCAATCCTTGGTATTGAAGACCTGCGTACGGACAAAAGGATAGATTTCGTGGGAGGAACCAGGGGTTTGGGAGCGCTAGAAAAAAGAGTGAACAGCGGTGAAATGAAAGTTGCTTTCGCATTATATCCTGTGACCATGAATCAGCTGATGGACATTGCTGATAGTGGAAAGATCATGCCACCCAAAGTTACCTGGTTTGAACCAAAATTAGCCAGCGGCCTGTTTGTACATATGCTGGACTAACTAAAATCCTAAAAAGATTTATTCAGGATCTCAGGCAATTAAGGATAATTTAGATCAATTCCTATTCAAATTTTAAAAGCCTGATGTGTGATTGAATAATTATATCCATTTGATATAGAATCGTATTTTACATATTTTTTGTAAATTAAGCGATCATTAAAACCAAAACGACTTAACGATACACGTATGAAAGTAGATATATCCCATGACCAAATAAATGATTTCAAAAAAGATGGTTTTATTCTATTAAAATCATTATTCGATAAAGCGGAAATCGATCTGTTAAAAAAAACAGCCGTAGAGGACAGGGAGCTGGATAAACATTCTTTTGGACGCGCAGATGGTGAAGGAGGTACGGTAAGGTTATCCCTCTGGAATCATCCAGGCAATAATATATATGGCATGATTGCCCGATCACACAGAATTGTGGATAAAGTTGAAAAATTACTGGGCGATGAAGTATACCATTATCATTCAAAGATGATCCTCAAAGATCCCGAAATCGGGGGGGCCTGGGCATGGCATCAGGATTATGGCTATTGGTATCAAAATGGAGTGCTCTTTCCGGATCTCGTCAGTGTTTTTATTGCAGTCGACAAGGCTACGAAGAAAAATGGATGCCTGCAGGTGATAAAAGGATCACACCATATGGGAAGGATCGACCATGTTCTTACCGGTGATCAGGCAGGTGCTGACCAGGAACGTGTGGATGAAGCCTTGAAGCGGCTCGAACTTATATATTGTGAAATGGATCCGGGCGACACTATATTTTTCCATAGCAACTTGTTGCATCGTTCCGATCAGAACAAGTCTCCAAATCCAAGATGGTCATTGATCTGTTGTTATAATGCCGCAAGTAATGATCCATACAAAGAATCTCACCATCCCCGGTATACAAAACTACATAAGGTCAAGGATACTGAAATTAAAAAAGTAGGCATGAAACGATTTGAGGATAGTGCAGGAAACTCCAGCTTTCTGAACCCGGAAGAAGACCACAGCTCAACAAGTCTTGATAGCAAATAAGTATAATATGAAATTTTTTAAACGACTCTGTTTTATCTTAGCGACACCATTGATCCTCTTTTCCTGTGATTCCGGTAAAGATCAGGCCCTGAATGAAAGACTTCCAAACGTTGTCATAATATTTACGGATGACCAGGGCTATGGTGATGTTGGTGTTTATGGTGCAAGGGGTTACACTACCCCACATCTTGATAAAATGGCCTCACAAGGAATGCGGTTTACAGATTTTTATTCCGCACAGGCCGTATGCAGTGCCTCACGTGCCGCTTTATTGACCGGTTGTTATCCAAACAGGATCGGAGTTAGTGGGGCTTTCATGCCATGGGCCAAGGTTGGGATCAATGAAAACGAAGTAACCATAGCTGAACTCCTTAAACAGAAAGATTACGCTACTGGTATATTTGGAAAATGGCATCTGGGCCATCTTAAGGAATTCCTTCCCCTGCAACATGGATTCGACGAGTACTTCGGGATCCCATACAGCAACGACATGTGGCCTGTAAATTATGATGGCCAACCGGTTACAGATTCAGCTGCCATACCCCATAAGTTCAGGCATCCCCCATTGCCACTGATTGAAGGTAATGAGAAAATCAAGGAAATTCTTGACCTTGATGGCCAGAATCAATTAACAACCTGGTATACAGAAAGAGCGGTACAATTTATAGAAAAAAATAAGGATCAACCCTTTTTCCTCTATGTTCCGCATTCCATGCCTCATGTTCCTTTGGGTGTCTCCGATAAATTTGCCGGGAAAAGCGAGCAGGGTATGTACGGCGATGTGATGATGGAAATCGACTGGTCAGTGGGTGAAATTCTGAAAGCTCTAAAAACATATGGATTAGAGGAGAATACCCTTGTCATATTTACCACTGATAACGGGCCATGGCTTAATTTTGGAAACCATGCCGGCTCAACGGGAGGATTGAGAGAAGGTAAAGGAACGAGTTTTGAAGGAGGGCAGAAAGTACCATGCATCATTAAATGGCCCGGAGTGGTGCCGGAAGGTGTTATTTGTAACAATATGGCCTCCACTATAGATCTTCTTCCCACACTGGCAGAGATCACCTCCACCAAACTACCGGATCATAAAATTGACGGGATTTCCATTCTACCCCTGCTAAAAGGTGATGCTGATGCCAATCCAAGAGATAATCTTTTATACTACTACCGTAGAAACAGCCTGGAAGCGGTCAGGATCGGTGACTGGAAACTGGTCTTTCCCCATGAACATCGTTCCTATGAGGATGTTCTTCCCGGAAATGATGGTTGGCCGGGCCCTTATAAAAGTGGTCAATCGGTTTTAGGTTTATACGATTTGCGGCGGGATCCAGGTGAAAGATACAATGTGATTGAGCAATATCCTGAAATCGTAAAGGAACTTGAGCTTTTTGCTGAGGAAGCCAGGCAGGACCTGGGTGACGATCTTACCAATACTGAAGGTATGAACCGTAGGCCAATTGGTCATCTGAAGCAATAATTGTATGAGTTGTTGGTTATTCGTTATGATGCATATACAATTCCGAGGGGGTGGATTTTTTCAGAATTGACGGGGGAGTTGCTTTTAATATGGCTCATGAAGAAATGAAAAGTCGATCTGTGATACATAGTAGCAGTATGAAATTCATTCGAAATACCATTAATATATTAATACTTATTGTTCCGATTCTTTTTCCGGATTGTCAAAAAATCCTCAATAACTCAGCAAGACCGAATATCATTCTGATATATGCTGATGACTTAGGAATTGGATTACTTGGTCATGAAGGACAGGAAATAATTACTACACCAAATATAGATCAATTAGCTCAAGAGGGATTAAGATTTGAACGAGCATATTCGAATATGTTGTGTGCCCCGGCAAGAGCTTCACTTATTACGGGTTTTCATGATTGCCACGAAAATGGATTTGAAATAACTGAAGGAGGAGCATACCTCCATGCAGACAAATCTACCCTACATATAATAAACGACTCAATTAATCAAAGTTTGTCTCAAATTACAAATGATCAAGTATTTTTAGGAGAGGTAGCTCAAAGCATGGGTTATAATACAGCTCAATTTGGCAAACTGGAATGGGGCTTTTCTTCAACGGACCAGCAATTGAAACAGCACGGCTGGGACTATTATTTGGGTTATCTGGATCATATTCGGGCACATGGTTTTTACCCGCCGTTTTTATTTGAAAATGGTAATATGATATACATCAAAGGAAATACACACCTAAATTGTGCGAAATCCGGTGAACCCGAGACAATGGAACATTTTGAGGAACGCTGGGATATGAAGGGAAAAACTGTCTATTCTCAGAATATTTTTATGGATAGCATACTTAATTTTATAGAATCCAATCAAAACGAGCCGTTTTTTCTGTATTTCCCGACACAATTACCTCATGGGCCTGTTTCCATACCCGAAGTACATCCTGATTATATAAATGATGAAAGGCTGACTCAAATCGAGAAAGAATATGCATCTATGGTAAAATTACTTGATGATAATGTTGGTCAGATTATTCAAAAACTACAAGAACTAAATCTTGAAGATAATACCGTGATTATTTTCACTGCGGATAATGGGCATGAAATATACTATAGTAAAGAAGGTCGTGTACTTAAACCCTATACCAATATGCAAACAGGAGAGCGTTTTGATGATTACAAACAAAAATATTATAGCCACCTGGGTGGGGATGTATTTGATGGTAATGGAGGAAGGGCTGGATTAAAGCGAAGTAACCTTGAAGGTGGAATTCATGTACCCTTGATTGTAAAATGGCCGGCGAAAATCGATAAAGGAAGAGTTAGTAAATTGCTCGTAGCTAATTATGACATATTACCTACGATAGCAGAAATAACAGGATATACAATGAAATATAAAACGGATGGAATTTCTTTCTATAATGAATTGATAGCTGAGGGTAATAATGAGGAGCATGAATTTATAGTATATTCCTCATTTTTAGGCCCCACACTACTTACTAATGACGGATGGAAATTGAGAACCTATTTAAGAAAAGATATATTTGAGCTTTACTACTTGCCGGATGATTTTCAAGAAAAAAATGATTTGTCACTAAAATTTCCAGATAAATTAGAAGAACTTAAACGCAAGCTTTTAATGGCCTGCGGGGGAGATTTGAAAAATGGTCTTTATGAGTAAAGGAGAATGTATTTGTGGTAAACAGTCACTTCATCCCTGAATGCAATTATAAAATAAATAATATTGAATAAATACATCCTTTTGCTTCCCACAGTTGCAATGCTGATTATGTTTTCCTGCGAAAAAAGATACGAAAGAATTACCGGGTATTGGGAGGTTATTTTTAGTGATTCAACAATTTATCCAAAACAGATTCTTCAAATTCAAAGAGGAAAAGGAGGTATTCATATGCTCATTGATGAACCTTCAGAAGGAATTCTGGGAATACCGGGAGAGCAGCTTCTTTTTAGTAAGGACAGTTTGCATTACGAATCATTATGGGGATTGTTCAAATATGATGGAAGTTTTATATCCGGTGATT
This sequence comes from Cyclobacteriaceae bacterium, assembly GCA_024644875.1. Classification (GTDB taxonomy): domain Bacteria; phylum Bacteroidota; class Bacteroidia; order Cytophagales; family Cyclobacteriaceae; genus JAGTVG01. Next base: position 3,408 of record JAHEGY010000090.1, on the reverse strand, counting down.
CTGTTATTCAGGGTATCAGGGTTGTCAATAATGATAATCCATCATCCTTTACCATGAAAAAAATTAAGGGGAAGGAACTTTTATATAAGATCCCCAGAGTTGATGCCCATGGAGAAAGGATTTATTCCTATTCATATAATAAACCAAAGCAAAAAGATGATGGTTTGGAGTCTGCTGAATTATCAGAAGCAGGTATCGATTCAACATTTATTTATAGACTCATAGAGGATATTCTGAAAGGTAAAATGGCTACGATACATAGTCTGCTGTTACTAAAGGATGATAAACTGGTACTTGAAGAGTATTTTCATGCCTATAATGAGAATAAACTTCACCCAATAGAATCGGTAACCAAAAGTTTTACCTCAGCATTAACCGGAATTGCCATAGACAAGCAATTTATCCCGGATGTAAATGAACCAGTGTTGAATTACCTGGATAAATGGGACCACACTCAATGGGTGATGAAAAAATACAATATAAGTATAAAAAATCTGTTGACGATGACTGCCGGGCTCGAATGGAAGGCCTTTATTCCGAATGAATACAATGACGATATGAATATTTATCTGGCACAAGATTATATCGAGTATATTTTAAATAAGGACTTAAAAGATCCACCCGGTGAAAGGTTCTTTTACAACAACCGGCTTATGTATTTGCAGGGACAAATAATTGAAGAATCTACCGGGATCTCCGTGGACAGTTTTGCCACCCGATATTTGTTTGATCAATTGGGAATTAAGGATCACGCCTGGAAAGTTTATAACAATGGCGTAACTGAAACTGGAGGCGGATTAAAACTAATACCCAGAGATCTGATGAAATTCGGATCATTGTATTTGAATCATGGAAAATGGCAGGATAAACAAATTATTTCTTCTGAGTGGATCCTGGCATCAACTAAAATACAGATCAAGGCAGGAAACCAGGCATATGGGTTTAACTGGTGGATAAAGCACTATAAAATAGATAATAATACCTTCGAGGTTTATTATGCACTGGGTCATGGTGAACAAACAATTATGGTATTACCTGAATTAAATGCAGTTTTTGTGATGACTGCGGGCAATTTCTTTCAAACACCGCAGAGACTCGATGAAATAATGACAGCTTATATTTTACCCGCCCTGAAAACCAATTGAAAATTCTTGTATTGCAATCTCAGTAAAATATAGATCAACCTCCGAATTTATGAATTTAACCAACAGGTATCCATATTTTAGCGTCCACATTGGTGGATTTTATCAAGAGGGATACATAGATTAGCCACCAAAAATGTGGATTTAACCAACAGCCATGCATAGATTAGGCGCGATATTGGTGGATTTTATCAACAATTATTTTTAAAGTCACATAGAGATAGCATTGAGTGGCGGAAAATCTGGAAATTGCCACATGTTCATGCCGAGAGATAATCTACAAGATATGCACAACTTTATCAGTCTTCTCTATTATTCTTCCAATTGGTTCTATATCAATACCTCGATTGCTGATTGTTTTCAGAAAATGTGTTTTCTGTTGAGGATCTACAGCAATCAATAATCCTCCTGAAGTCTGAGGATCGCATAGAATTGCTTTCTGGGTATCGGATAAGGTATTTACTTTAGATCCGTAGCTGTTAAAATTTCGATGGGTCCCACCTGGCAGGGTGTTTTTTTCGATGTACAACTCAATACCAGGAATAACCGGGACCTTCGAATAATTTAGTTCAGCAGATACTTTACTAGCCTCGCACATTTCAATCAAATGTCCCAACAGGCCAAATCCAGTAACATCGGTCATTGCCATAATTCCCGGTACCTGACTCAATTCCATTCCAATATCATTAAGAATGAGCATTTGATCAATGGCCTTTTGAAAATCTTCCGGATCTGCCATATTGCTTTTTTGTGCAGTCGTCAGTATTCCAACCCCTAAAGGCTTGGTAAGAAAAAGTTCACATCCGCTGATCGCTGTATTATTCGATTTGATCTGACTCTGGTTAACCATACCTGTTACCGCAAGGCCGAATATTGGTTCTTTGGAATCTATGCTATGTCCACCCGCCAGGGGGATACCGGCTTTATCACATATCGATCGTGCCCCTTCAATTACCTGACCGGCCATTTCCGCTGACAAATTATCCACCGGCCAACCCAGAATTGATATGGCCATTAACGGTTTGCCACCCATTGCGTAAATATCACTAATAGCATTTACTGAAGCAATTGCCCCGAAATCAAACGGATCATCTACAATCGGCATAAAAAAATCGGTCGTGCTGATTATGGCACGATCATTATCTATGGCGAATACAGCAGCGTCATCCTTTGTTTCATTTCCAACCAGTAGTCCGGGGTACAATTTCTCGGTTTTTCCGGTTTTTAGTATCTCTTCCAGCACTTTCGGTGCAATTTTACATCCACATCCTGCTCCGTGAGAATATTCCGTGAGTCTAACTGTCATACTTATAATCTAATTTCTTTCAGGCTGTTCAATATCTTATCTGCGTTAACTTCAGGATCTCCCGACTGACTTTTGATCATTTTTGGTATGCGTGCTTTATACTTCTTCTGGCTGAAATTGTAAGATTTATCGTAGTAATTTAATAATAATTCAGCTGCATGCTTTAAATCACCCTTTTCAAGGAATTTCAGAACATCCTGTACATTATTGTTGCCAAATTTTTTACCGATCTTCCTTGTGGATGCCTGCAAATCGGTTATTTCAAATTTTCCATATTCCTTTACAAGTCTCTCAATCCTTACTTTATTAGGAATTGATAATTCAATGACCGGTGCATTGTTCAAGCTTTCCCATAATGTTTCCGGTAAATAGACTTTCCCGATGCTGAGGCTCTCACTTTCAATCCAGATTTTACGGTTCCTGTCCAGTTTCATGAATTCCGCATGAAGGTCATTCTGAAACTGTAAGGATGTAGGTTGTTCGGCCATTCCAATATGTCCAAATGCCGAGCCCCTGTGCTTCGCCAATGCTTCAAGATCAATAACCTGCTCACCTTTTTGTGACAAAGATGTTAAAACATCCGTTTTACCAGTACCAGTGGGTCCCTGGAGAACAATAATGTTATTTAAGTATTTGAAATCCTCTAATAGTTGATTCCGGTAGGCCTTAAATCCGCCTTTTAAAACCTTACATTGTATTCCTACCAGTTCAAATAACCAGGACATTTTCTCACTTCTCATACCTCCCCGCCAGCAATAGACTTTTAATTTATCTCCAATGGCAAACGATCTTGCCTCTTCTGCTATGGTTGTCATCCTGGGACCTACAAATTCAAGGCCTTTCTGGATGGCCGGTATCCTGCCTTTTTGCTTATATAATGATCCTATTTGTGATCTTTCTTCATCGGTAAAAACAGGAATATTCAGTGCACCTGTAATATGTCCCTTATTATATTCCACC
>JAHEGY010000089.1 GCA_024644875.1 Cyclobacteriaceae bacterium | reverse complement strand
TCAATACCAGTCTATCCAGTCGCAGCGCCTCAAAGTTTCTCTCTTTCTTTAAGCGGTCAAAATCATACTTCAGATTTATAATTACCGGATTCCAACCTTTCGTACCGTCGTAAATATCAAAAAAAGAATACCCTGTGAATGCCGAATAATGGTAACTCCCGCCAATTGAACGGTGTATTTTACCAATGGCATAAATCTGATTTATCATAAGATGATACTGATGATATCCTTCAACCCAAAGAAATCCCCCGTTCCAGCTTTCCGGGTCAAAATGATCTTCATCTATCCTGTAATTAAACTCAATGCCTGGGAAATCCTGTTCTCCAATCCTGACCACCTGGGAAAGCTGGTTCAGAGTTTGCGGCAACCTGTCCTGTCCGGGTTTATCATAATCCCGTCGCCGATTGAACATGTACAGGGCATTTCCCTTCTTTCCGGGGGCCTCACGAACTTCACATATATTCGAAGGATCGGTTTCTTCAGTATATACATATTTACGCATCCAACCGGAAAGTCCTTCATCAAAATTGCCATTGACAATTGAACCCGCAGGCTCTATTTCCCATTTATGTTTGAACCATAGAGGATCATTTTCCGCTTTATATTCTTTGAATGAGCCGGGATATTTAAAAACCTCCTGGGTTACCGTTTTAAAATGCACTTCAGCTTTCTCCCTGGCAACATCTACAATGCATATTCCCTGACCCGGTCCTCCATAAAGATCCTCCTCCCCAAAGGCTCTCGGCCTGTACCCTGCTGGCGGCAGGTTGATAAAATTGATTGCTTTATACGTAACCGCCGTTTTCAATGACGATCTTATGGGAATATGAACATGTCCGCTGAAAACATACCTGACATTGCCATGTTTTGAAAGAATATCAAACATCAGCCGGTTCACATGTATCGCATTGACATAACTGACCAGTGGATTGATGCCAATTGGATGCATAGGGACATGCTGTAGGAAAAGAACGGGCCTGTTCCTATTCTTTTCCAGATCACGCTCCAGCCAGTCAAAATAATGTGGATGGGTCTCCCAGAAATTCCTTCTGAGGGGATCGGGCCAGACGATGAAATGCCACTGCCCAAGGTCAAAGCTGTAGACCAGTTTTTCGAGTCCGTTAATATGTTTCTGTGCAGCGAAGTAATTCTCAAAAGCCTCCATGTTGTAGCCAGGCGTAAACTCTGACCGGTACCGGGTTTCATGGTTACCGATCTCAAGCAGAATTGGATTTTCAAGCTTTTCATAAAACCCGATCATCCGATCAAAGTTTTCTTTTTCACCCTGATGATCCGTAAAATCACCAAGAATCAATGTGAAAACAGATCCCGGGGAAAGTGCATTAGCAGTGGAAATACTTTCTTCTATAAAGGCATTATGGATCTTTATCCTGGTTTTGCTCCCATTCCCTTCATACTGTGGATCACCTCCCTGGGGATCAGCCATAATAACAAACCTGAAATTATCGCCAACGGCAGGAATACCCAGTTTCTCAGGCATGATTTCCCCAATTTCGTTATGATACATCAGATTTGCCCGTACGACATATGTCTCATGATCCTGCTCAAATTGTTTATTCGATATCAACTCGTTGAGGCCAATGGAGGTGGTCTTACTGTTCACCTTAATTATTATTTCCGAAGATTCAGACACCTGATCCATCCAAATTGAAATTATATGCCTGTCCCCCTTAACCGCTGACAGATCGAACTTATACTTTTCAATATCGACCTTGTCATTGCCCATATTAAAATATGCCCTAGCTCTAACGAAATCTCCCTTTTCCGCCCTCAGTCGTCCTTTAATACGTTCCTCCAGGATTTCAGAGCTTCCTTCAAACTCAATGCGAACTGCAATATATCCTTCATCATTCCGGGCATCATTCAGGTTCCCAGGTTCAGGATATTGATATTCCAGCTCCGAATATTGTACTTCCCTGGAATGAAATAGTCCGGGGGCTATAAAAGAGGTAGATATCCCCTGACCAAATTTTTTTACAAAAAATCGCCGTTTCATCTAAAAAAAATTCATATGAAATACAGCTTTAAATTAATTAAAATTCCTTATAAACAGAATCTGGGAGGTCTTAAAGGTTGGGGCGCCGGTAGGTTTTTGCTTAAAAAATCTCAAGTCAACAGCATACTTTTGCCTGAAAAGCGTCCACCATGAGCAGTTTTGTTCGCCGGGACGGGATAATTTAATCTATTAATTTGAAAGCAGATTTAATATAATAAGTTCCAATATCCATTTTTCTGAGCCAAATCCGTAAATTTAACATTGAATCATATTTTTTAAGAAAAGAACAATTGCAATGAAAAAAATTGTCAGATCAAGCCTGATCGTTTTCCTTATTATCATTTTTTTTGGAGATGTCTGTCAATCTCAATCAAGCCATATCCGTGTTAATCAATGTGGATATCTTTCAGCTGATCAGAAGATTGGTACTGCCTTCTCAGAGAAAAAGTTAAAAGGCAGGTTTATGGTCATTAGTGAAAACGGGGATGAGGTCTTCAAAGGCAGCATTGAAAAAGCAACACCACTTTTTTGGGGAAAATTCTATCATTATTATCTTGATTTTTCAGATCTGAATGAAGAAGGCAATTATTATCTGAAACTGGCGGATGGAACAAAATCAACTGCTTTTACTATTGGCCCTGAGGCTTTCAAAGGCTATACCGAAGATATTCTGGAATTTATGAGACAACAGAGATGTGGGTATAACCCATTTTTTGACATTGTTTGTCATCAGCACGATGGAAGAATATTCTATGGACATAAGCCTGATTCCACTTATATTGACACCTCAGGGGGATGGCATGATGCGGGTGACCAGCTGAAGTATCTGATCACCGGAAGTTTTGCCACGGCATTTATGATCCTGAGTTATGAACTGGAGCCCGACAAGTTTGCTGACACACATGATGACCTGGGAAGGGCTTTCCCAAACGGCATCCCTGATATTCTGGATGAAGCGAAGTGGGGCCTGGACTGGATCCACAATCTCCATCCGGAGCCGGATGTTCTGATACATCAGATTGCTGACGACCGTGATCACAGGGGATGGAAACGTCCGGATGATGATAAATCTGATTACGGATGGGGGGGGAACAGTTACCGGGCGGCATATGTCGCAAATGGAAAGCCCCAAGGCCTGAACAAATACATGAGTGAATCAACGGGATTGGCCAATATTGCGGGACGGTCCTCCGCAGCTATGGCCCTGGGTTATAAGGCATGGCTGGAAATCGATTCTGCTTATGCATTTAAATGCCTTAAATCAGCTGTTGAGCTTTACAGAATGGGCAAGGAAAATGAAGGATATCAACAGGGCAATTCTTATGGAGCACCCTACAGATATAATGAGGATACCTGGACTGATGATATGGAATGGGCCGCCGCTGAACTTTATGATGTTATCCGGGAGAAGCACTACCTGGATGATGCGATTCACTATGCCCGACTGACGGGTACAAAAGGATGGATGGATATGGATTCCGCAGCACATTATCAGAAATATCCTTTTATCAATATAGGCCATTATGCCCTGCACAGGGTAGCTGACGAGGCAGTACAAAAGGAAGTGGCTGAATATTACAGGTCTGGAATAGAAAAAAACATTATCCGGGCTGGCAAAACACCCTTCAAAGTAGGTGTTCCATTCATATGGTGCAGTAATAACCTTGTCACAGCTTTGGCTTCACAGATTATACTCTATGAAGAGATGACTGGTGATTTGTCATATCACGGCTTCCTGCTTGCACAGAGAGACTGGCTTTTCGGTAACAATCCATGGGGAACATCTATGTTCATGAATATCCCAAGAGATGGTGAATACCCCCAGGATGTTCATACCAGTACCTGGGCCATGACTGGCATTGAAGTGCCTGGAGGATTAATTGATGGACCGGTATATTATTCCATATATAAAAACCTATCAGGGTTGGAACTTCTCCAAAAGGATGAATTTGCTGAGTTTCAGAATGAAATAGTGGTCTACCATGATGATATAGGGGATTACTCTACGAATGAACCTACCATGGACGGCACGGCTGGTGCTGCTTTGATCATGGCTTACTTTGGGATTCCGGTGGAAAAGAAATAATATGACTGGATATCTATATTGCAATATCGTATCTTTAATAGGATAAATTTACATAAACTAACCCCATTATGAAAAGAAGAAATTTTTTAACTACTGCCGGACTTTCCGCCTTCTTGCCCTTCAGCACTTACGCTAAGACAGCAAAAAAAGCCGAAGAACAACAATATGTCGAGTTGATCAAGTACCATCTCCCCCTTGGGAATAATAAAAACCTGGTTGAACAATTTTACAAGGATGTAGCCATACCTTCCTTGAATGATATGGGAATTGGACCGATCGGTGTATTCAGAATTAAATACGGTATGAACAAGCCTACGTTGTACGTTATGATTCAACATAATGATCTGGAATCTTTTGCCAGTCTGTCAGACAAACTCATGGACAATTCTGCTTTCTGGAACGAAGGAGCTTCTTTCCTGAACACAGAATTATCTGATCCGAAATATGTGCGTATTGAAAAGATCCTGTTTAAAAACTTTAAATACCTGCCTGTTATTGAAGTCCCGAAGCAGAAAATGGATAACTCAGGAAGGATCTATGAGATGCGAATTTATGAGAGCCATAGTCTTAAAGCGGCCAAAAAGAAAATTGAAATGTTCAATGAAGGAGGTGAAATCGAGATCTTTAAAAAAACAGGGCTGAATCCGGTATTTTTTGGTGAAACCATAGCCGGACCTATGATGCCCAATTTGACTTATATGCTTGTTTTTGACGACATGGCAGACCGGGATAAGAATTGGAAGGTATTTGTTAACTCCCCTGAATGGAAGGAACTCAGCGGCGATATTCAATACAAGGATACCGTTTCCAATATTTCAGACATTATCCTTTCACCTGCATCCTGTTCACAGATTTAGGGAAACATTATTCCAGATCTGCAAGTTATTGGTTATATTAACAAATTGAAATACTTTGTAATTTATCCATTAACCTTAATATACTGTGATTATGAAATGTATGCATCGACGTCAATTTATCAAATCTTCGCTTCTGGCTGGTGGTGTTGCCGCCATGAATCCATTTCCACATGAGCTTTACGCATCTGAAAAAAAGAAGAATGCAAATGATGTTATTAAACTGGGAGATACCGGCATTGAAGTTTCCAGGCTTGCCATGGGAACTGGAACCCATGGGGTAAACAGGGCATCAAATCAAACCCGGAAACTTGGTGTCAAAGGTTTGGGAGAGTTACTACATTCAGCATATGATCAGGGGATATTCTTCTGGGATTCGGCTGACCAATATGGAACACACCCCCACCTGAAGGAAGCCTTGAAATATGTGCCAAGGGAAAAAGTGGTGATCCTCACAAAAACTCATGCAACAACGGAAGAAGAAATGAAGGCTGACCTTGACAGGTTCAGACAAGAAATAGGAACCGATTATCTTGACATCGTTCTCCTGCATTTCATGACAAAAGACAATTGGCCTGAACTGAAAACAGGTGCTATGAATATCCTTTCTCAGGCGAGGGAAGATGGCATAGTAAGGGCTCACGGAGTATCCTGCCATACCCTGGGGGCACTTAAAGCTGCCGCCGCAACGGATTGGGTACAGGTAGACCTGGCCAGGATCAATCCTTATGGTTCCAGAATGGATGCAGAAGTGCCCGTGGTGGTTGATGTTTTAAAAGACATGAAGAAAAAAGGCAAAAGCATTATTGGAATGAAATTATTTGGCGCCGGCGAATTAACTGACAAATTGGATGAGTGTTTGCAATACTCACTTGGCCAGGATTTTGTTGATTGTTTCACTATAGGACAGGAAGACAGAGGACAGATGGAGGACCTGTTAACAAGAATTCCAGCTGCCAGTACCAGAGGTTAAAACGTTTAATATAAAATCAACTATCCCGCTAATGCGGGATTTTTTTATTTTTTAAAATCCCGATGTGAATGTCAAAGTATTGATCGAATGAAAAAGAAAGAACTTCGGTCCAAGGCCGAAAAATTTGCCAGGAACATGCTTAAAGATGCAGAGGGAGGACACGACTGGAACCATATTGAAAGAGTTCTGAAGAATGCCAAGATGATCCTCAAGAAGGAGAATTGCAATAAGCACAATGTTCTATTAGGAATAATATTACATGATATAGCTGATCCAAAATTTCAGGGAGGTGATGAAAGCAAAGGGATAAAGATCGCTTCAGCTTTCCTTGAGGAAACAGGTGTGGACAAAACCACAAAAAAGCAGGTTCTGGAAATAGTAAAAGGTATTTCCTTTAAAGGGGGGCATAACGAGACAAAAGATAATTCCAGGGAATTGCAGATTGCCCAGGACGCTGACAGGCTGGACGCCATTGGAGCCATCGGTATTGCAAGGGCATTTAATTATGGCGGATTCAGTGGCAGGAAGATCTATGACCCAAAACAGAAACCCCGGGAATATAAAAATGTTAAAGAATACCGGTCAAGTGATTCCTCCACCATAAACCATTTCTATGAGAAACTTCTTAAGTTAAAGGATGCCATGAATACCAAAACAGCCAGGAAAATGGCTAAGAAAAGGCATGAATTTATGATAAGGTACCTAGAGGAATTTTATAAAGAGGTTAATGGATCCGATGGAATGTAAATCAAGATTTCACAGATCCCTCTGAGATAAATTCCTTTGGGTAAATGTTTACCAGATGTTAGATATATGGAAAGCCCTGCGCCCAAACCCTTCCTGTTTAATTTCTGGAAGCACCATTTAATATTTCTTCTGAATGAAATCAAAACATCCTCATTGGGATTTGATCCCGATGCTTTAAAATCCTCAATGAAGAAAATAGGAAATTCTACAACAGATCTATATACAGGCACCATGAGTATCCCCGAGATATCTGAATTCTGCAAATGCAGACTGGTAGAAGATTCCCGGTTCGAAAAAGACACCTACATTAAATGGATAAAAGAACATCCTGAATATTACCGGGAAATGGTATTCCCCGACCAGTCAGTATGGATACTTAAGATCGGTGTTGAAAAAGAACGTCATATTCATATCCACCCCGGCAGAAATGTGCTTCATACAGTTCGTGTAAAAGCAAACATCTTAAAAACTGCCTATCTGGCTAATTTATTTGCTTACAAATATCAAAAATCCCCAATGGATATCGATCTGATAAATTCGCTGCGCAAGGATGTTCTTGATCTTTCACCTATTAAATTTGTTACTATGAACCATGATTTGGGCAAAATAATTTATTTATTTGGTAAAAATCTGGGCATCTTTAGTGAGTAAAATAATAGTCTTGTCTATGAATTTTGATCTGAAACGCATCGTCTTGAGAGAACTAGGCTTTCTTCTGATCTCTGCATTACTCGTGGCATTATTTTATTTTCTGGCCGGCACTTTTCTGAAAATATGGATAGAAGAGTACAGCACATTGGTATATATGACAGTGATATTCTATCTTATCATTGGATTTTACCGTTGGCTCAATGCACTGGCAAGAAAATATCAAAGAAAGGACGAAGACCAGTAAAATGAGGATTTCTGTTAAAAAAAGTTAATAATTCACATCTTATAACGATCCGGAATAAATATATATAATAAAATATCGATTTTTACCTTACAATTACACGGAGTTAAGAAAAAACTGGATATAGTTAATTTCCAGTTTTTCTTCTAATGGTATTATTTGCTAACTTCGCCGTCTATAATTCTTATACACATGAATAAATTTCAAAAATATAATAATATAACAGGATGGGCTGTCTTTGCCATAGCGACTATTGTTTACTGGCTCACCGTAGAACCAACCGCCAGTTATTGGGATTGCGGGGAGTTTATTTCGGTATCCTATAAATTAGAAGTTCCACATCCTCCTGGAGCACCATTCTTTCTGTTAATTGGCCGTCTTTTCTCCTTTTTAGCCATGGGTGACGTCCATAGGGTAGCCTACTGGATCAATATTGTCAGCGTACTGAGCAGTAGCTTTACCATTTTGTTTTTATTCTGGACAATAACCCTGTTTGGCAGGAAATTAATAAAAATTGAAAATAATATACTATCTGATGCCCAGACTTATTTATTGATCGGTTCCGGGATTGTTGGGGCTTTAGCTTATACTTTCTCAGATTCTTTCTGGTTCTCAGCTGTAGAAGCTGAAGTATATGCCATGTCATCTTTCTTTACTGCCTTTGTAGTATGGGCTATTTTAAAATGGGAACATATAGAAGACCAAAGCGAGGCCAATCGCTGGTTGATTCTCATCTTTTATATGATGGGTCTATCTATCGGTGTTCACTTGTTGAACCTGGTCACCTTGCCTGCTCTTGGATTAATATTTTACTTTAAAAAGTATAATCCAACCACTCAAGGTGTTGTTTATACGCTTTTGATCAGCTTTTTCCTGATCGTTCTGATAAATAACTTCATCATCCCTGGTTTACCCGGGATAGCAGGTTCTTTTGAGATCTTCTTTGTCAATAATATTGGATTACCCTTCAAATCCGGTATCATAATTTTCTTGTTATTGTTTACCGGATCAATTGCCTATGGTATTTATTATTCCCAACAGAAGAATAAAGAATTACTCAATATGGCACTATTGGCCTTATCATTTATACTTATCGGCTATTCTTCATATGCCCTGGTGCTGATACGGTCTAATTATAATCCTCCAATTGATGAGAATAATCCTGAGAATATAATCAGCTTCGTATCGTATCTGAAAAGGGAACAATATGGTTCAAGACCTCTGTTATACGGCCAGTATTTTGATGCTGAAGTTGTTGATCAGAAAACGGGTGCCCCCGTCTACATGCAGGGCGAGGATAAATATGAGATCAAAGAACGTAAGCTGGAATATGTATATGATCAGCGAAGGATGACCATATTGCCCCGGGCTTATAGCAATTCCGAAAATCACGTTGCCCAATATCGAAAGTGGATGAACCTGAAGAACAACGAAATTCCAGGATTTGGGGATAACCTGATGTTTATGTTCCGGTATCAGATCGGGTATATGTATATGCGGTATTTCATGTGGAATTTTGCAGGCAGGGAAAGCGATATACAGGGAGCTACCTGGCTGACTCCCCTCGACAGTTTTGAACCGGTACCCGAGGATATAGCTGAAAACAGGGGCAGGAACAATTATTTCATGCTGCCTCTTATTTTTGGCTTGATCGGCATGTTCTTCAATTATAAGAGGAGTCAGCGGATATTCGGGGTAATTACCATGTTGTTTATTCTGACAGGGGCTGCCTTGGTGGTTTACCTTAACTCACCTCCTGTTGAACCCCGGGAAAGAGATTATATTTATGCCGGTTCATATTATGCCTTTGCCATATGGATAGGTCTTGGTGTACTTGCAATTGGTCAGTTCCTGGTCACTTACCTTAAAAATGCCAACATTGCAGCATGGGTGGCTACCGCACTGGGATTACTGGTGCCAGTTATTATGGCGGTTGAAAACTGGGACGATCATGACAGGTCTGACAGGTATTTTTCTGTGGATTCTGCTAAAAATTTCCTGGCTTCATGTGCCCCAAATGCGATACTGTTCACTGGAGGTGATAATGACACTTTTCCATTGTGGTACTCACAAGAAGTTGAAGGATTCAGGACAGATATGCGGGTTATTGTACTCAGCTATTTCAATACAGACTGGTACATTGATCAGATGACGCGCAAAGCCTATGAATCTGAACCGGCTCCTTTCTCCATTGAGAAAAACCTGTACAGGCAGGGCGGACCAAATGATTATCTTCCTTACATAGAAAATCCAAACATAAAAGGTAACGCAATAAGTCTTGAAGCTTATATGAACCTGGTAAAACAGGATCACCAGGCCATTAAAGTGCCAACACTTCTTGGAAGTTACAATTCTATTCCTGCAAAAGCGCTATATCTGAATATTGACACAGCATATGTAAAATCACTGGGCATTGTGCCAAAGGAAATGGAGCATTTGATCCCGGAACAGATGGTATTCAGACTTAAAGGAAGTGGTCTTGAGAAAAATACATTTATGATACTGGATATGATCTTAACAAGTAATTGGACAAGACCTATATATTTCAACAATACCTCATTGCAAAATGCTGGCATTGATTTCAGAAGGTATGTTGTACAGGAGGGAAATACTTATCGCTTGCTTCCTATTGACCGGGGTAATCTGCAGGATGACCTGGTAGATACAGAAACCATGTATGATAATATGATGAATAAATTTTCCTTCAGGGAACTGGATAACCCTAAAGTATATTATTCTGAAGACTATCGAAATTTTGTACTTAACCACAGATCCAGCTTTAATACACTCGCAGAAGCTTTAATTGCCAAGAATGATACAGAAAAGGCCCGCGAGGTGTTAAACCGTTCTCTTGAAGTAATGCCCAACAAATCTCTCAGATACGATTATTCTAATGTCCAGACCGCTTCCTTATTGTTCCAGTTAGGTGAAAATGAGAAAGCAGTGGATATTGCGGAGAAATTAGGAAAAAGTTCTATTGGGTATCTTGAATATTATGTAAATATGGATAGCTCCCCTGCGAATGAGGTGCAAAAACATATGACCATATTAAGCCTGTTGTCGCGAATGCTGAAACAACACGGGCAGGATGAATTGGCAACAGAGATAGAGACATCGTTCCTGGATTATTACGGGATCTTTAATGCCCAATAAAAAACACATTTAGAAAATCTTATAATTCAGGATCTGGTCAAAAAAACTGACAACTACTCCAGGTTTTAAGACTATACCAAATAAAATCCCGAACACCGCCCCATAAAAATGGGCGTCATGGTTGATGTTATCGGACATCTTTCTGCCCTGATAATAGGAATAGATGAGGAAAAGTATTCCAAAAATAAAACCGGGGATACAAAATAGGGGAAGAAATATACAGACCTTGGCTGTAGGATTAAATAATATACTGGCAAAAAGAACCGCACTTACAGCTCCCGATGCCCCCAGGCTGTTATAATTGGGATTATCCTTATATTTTATAAGAGTTGGTATATCAGCTACCAGCATTCCAAGGAAGTATAGTAAAAGAAAATAAAAGATCCCGGAACTTCCGTAGTAATATCTGAAGATCTGTTCAATTACATCACCAAAGAAATACAGTGTGATCATATTAAATAATAGATGCACATATCCGGCATGAATAAATCCTGAAGTAATTAATCTGAAATATTGCTGCTTATGAATTACCGCATATGGATTCATCATCCATTTATTATATTTATCAGGATTTTTCCAGGCGTAAAGGCTTGCTATTACTGATATTACAATTAAAACTATACTTATACTCATCTATTTCTCTCTGTTCATCAGGAACGAACTTAGTGATAAAAGATCTTTCCTTCGTTCTTTTTCTATATCTATGTTATTAAATGATTCAAGCCCCAAATTAAAATAGTAGTTGATCTGTTTTTTGGTCAACTGCTCAATATTCAGATCATTATAAATGGATGTGACTCTGCTGACTTTCTCAACTGGATCAAAATCTTTAATTGAAATCCACTTCTCCAATTCCTTTATATTAATTCCCTGTGCTAATTCCAGGGCCTTAATCAGTAGAAAGGTTTTTTTGTTGGCTATGATATCCCCACCAACCTGCTTGCCAAAAACTTCTTTATCGGCATAGACATCCAGAAGGTCATCCATAAGTTGAAATCCTATACCCATATTTATGCCAAACTGTTTTAAATTGACCAGATCTTCCTTGCTCGCCCCGCCAATTAATCCCCCCTGTTCCAGGCTATATCCAAGTAGTACCGCTGTTTTGAGCTTGATCATTTCAAGGTATTCATCAACACCTACATATCCGGAACTCTCAAAATCCATATCCATTTGCTGTCCTTCACATACGGCTGCAGCACAATTATTGAATTTGGAGATAACTTCCTTTATAATAGAATCCTCTACCTCCAAAAGCAGATCATAAACCCGAACCAGCATTACATCTCCGGACAAAATGGCAATATTTTCATTCCATTTTGTGTGGACTGTAGGTTTATTTCGACGTATCGGAGCCTTGTCCATGATATCGTCATGCATCAGGGTGAAATTATGAAAAACCTCAACAGCTAATGATGGCTTTAATATTTTGTCATACCCGTTTTGATATAACTGATAAGCAAGAATAGATAGAAGAGGCCTGATCCGCTTTCCTCCAAGACCAAGGATATAATATATCGGATCATAAAGATTAGACAGATCCTTTCCCAAATCGAGATCACCAATGGCCATATCTATGGTGGCTATTATTCCTTTAAGTTTTTTATCCATTTTGACTAAATGCTAAATCAATAATCCGGCGGTCAATATCAGCTTTTAACACCTTTACTTTCACATTCCCGCCTAAACTATACATTCTTTTAGTATACCTGCCAACAACCCTCATGTTTTTTTCATCGAATTCATAATAATCATCTAACAAAGCAGACATTCTTATCATTCCCTCTACTTTTGTTGATATAATCTCCACAAATATCCCCCATTCTGTCAATCCACTGATCAGACCCTCAAATTCTTCCCCGATCCTGGGCACCATATATTCAACCTGTTTATATTTTATGGAAGCTCTTTCAGCATCAGAGGCGACCTTCTCCCTTTCGGAACTATGTGTACATTTTTCTTCGTATTCCTCATTATTCACAGAAGTAGAACCCGACAAATAATGAGCCAGCAAACGGTGCACCATCATATCAGGATACCTTCTTATAGGAGAGGTAAAATGTGTATAGTGTGCAAAAGAGAGTCCGAAATGTCCCTTCTGTTTAACGCTGTACTTCGCCTTTGCCATCGACCGGATCGCCAGATTCTCGAGGACATTCTGCTCAGGTTTGCCTTCTATTTCATCCATGAGTCTGTTTAAAGCCCTGGCAATTCCTTCCTGCCGGAAGTCAAGCTTATGTCCGAACTTCCTGGCAAAGGTTGAGAACACCTGCAGTTTATCCATATCTGGTTCATCATGGATCCTGTAAACAAAGGTTCTTTCGCTATTACTGCCGCCGGGTTTAAAAACAAATTCAGCTACCTTTTTGTTGGCCAGTAGCATGAATTCCTCGATTAACTTATGTGCGTCCTTCCTGATTTTGGGAACGATAGCCAGAGGCTTACCGTCTTCACTTAATTCAAATTTTACCTCCGTAGTTTCAAAGTTTATAGAACCATGATTATATCTATCAGTTCTTAATTTCCTGGCGAGGTCATTGAGAATATTTAACTCCTTAGAGAAGTCACCTTTATGGTTTTCGAGTCGATCCTGGGCTTCATCGTAGGTAAATCTGCGGTCAGAATGGATTATAGTCCTTCCAAACCATTGCTTTTTGATATTTGCATTCTGGTCAAGTTCAAACACGGCCGAGAATGTTAATTTATCTTCATGGGGCCGTAGAGAACATAGTTCATTGGACAATCGTTCCGGAAGCATTGGGATTGTACGATCAACAAGATATACCGAAGTGGCCCGGTCATAGGCTTCCTGGTCGATTTCAGATCCTGGTCTTACATAATGGGTCACATCTGCAATATGAACCCCCAGTTCATAATTCCCATTTTTCAGTGTTTGTAATGAAATGGCATCATCAAAGTCTTTTGCATCTTCCGGATCGATGGTCAAGGTAGTTGCCTTCCTAAAATCCCTTCTCTTTTTTATTTCGTTGGGTGTTATATCCCCACTGATCTTTTCTGACTGATCGATTAGTGCCCGCTCAAAATCAAAGGGCAGTCCGAACTCAGCCATTATTGAATGAATCTCAGCATCATTATTACCAGCAGGTCCAAGGATCTTTATCACTTCCCCTAAGGGATTCTTATCTCCCTCTTTCCAGTTGATAATTCTAGCTATTACCTTGTCATTATTTTTGGCCTTCTTAATGCCTTCCACCCTGATGAAGATATCATGATGCATCTTTTTGAAGTCAGGGATGACAAAAGCATAATTATTGTGTACTTCTATCCTTCCGACAAATTCCATCCGGAACCGTTTTACGATTTCCGTTACAGCGCCAATCGGCCGGCCATCCTTTTTCACAGAAAAGATCCGAACCTTGACAATGTCATCATCAAGAGCGGTTTTGAGGTCCTCAGTCCTGACAAGTACATCTTCATCAATATCATCCGATGTTATGAATGCGAATCTGGAATTCACATAGTCTACTGTTCCGGTTATTTCTTTACCTGATTTAATTACACAAAAACGACCGTCATCTGTGAGTTGAATTTTATCTTCCCGGAGGAGCGTCAGCAGGATGCTGTCAACATTATTCTTCAGATGCTTTTGTTTGATGTTCAATTTTCGAATGATCTGCTTTTCACTGAATGTACGTGAAGGATATTCGTTTATCAGGTTAAGTATCTTTTGCTTAAGGATTCTTAGCTTTTCCTTAGATTTATCTGTTTTTTTACTTTTTTTATTCGTCATGTTTAGTTTTTATTTCCTCTCTAATGAGCCTGGCTGTTTTTAAAATTCTACGTCGCAATACATTTTTCCTGATATCCTCAAGATCCCCTTTTGGAATAGATTCTATAAGGTTCTGTGTATATTCCTCTCTGGGTCTGAGATAAATATCCTCAGAAAAACCCATCTCTATGAATCTACCATTACGCATTACGAATAAACGGTCTGACATGAACTTGACCACGGAAAGATCATGTGATATAAATATATAGGTGAAACCAAAATCCTTTTTTAATTGGTTGAGAAGGTTCAATATCTGTGCCTGAACGGACACATCCAGGGCAGATACGGATTCATCCAATATTACGAATCTGGGCTGCAGGGATAAGGCCCGGGCAATACATATTCTCTGCCGTTCACCACCAGAAAATTCATGTGGATACCTGTTGTAGACACTTTCTTTCATCCCCACTTTATAAAGCAACTCAAATACCTTGTCTTTTCTGTCAACACGTCTGAACAGGCCATGAATTTTCATGGGTTCCAATATGGCATCGCCTACTGTTTGTCTGGGATTTAAGGAATTATACGGATCCTGGAATATGATCTGCATGGACTTTCTTAAACCCCTGAGTTCCCCCTGATTTAACGTTGCAATATTTTTCCCTTCAAATATGATTTCCCCGGCAGTAGGCTCAAGAAGCCTGATCAATAACTTCCCGAGGGTAGTTTTGCCACAGCCGGATTCTCCAACCAATCCGATTGTTTCTCCCGGGTAGACTTCAAATGATATTCCATCAACTGCCTTAACTTCCTCAATATGTTTACCGAATAATCCTTTGTGTATTGGATAGTATTTCTTCAGCCCATTTACTGTCAGAATTGGCCCTCCCTGAATTACACTCAATCGTCTTTCGATCAATTCATCTTTTCTTTCCACATTTAATAAAATGGCCTCTCCAACAGATTTATATTTTTGATCTTCAGTATCCACATTCTTCTCTTCTTCCTTTTCACCTATGATCTCATCAGGTATACGAAAATCATGACTCATAAAATCCGAAACAGTCGGTAATCGCTTCATCCTCAGGTCAAGCCTGGGTCTGCAAGCCAGCAATCCTTTAGTATAAGGGTGCTTGGGATCAGAAAAAACATCCCATATCGTCCCCTGCTCAACGATCCTGCCTTCATACATTACTATTATTCGATCTGCTATTTCAGCAATCACACCCAGGTCATGTGTAATAAACAATACAGAACTGTTCAAATCCTCCCTCAGGTTTTTTAATAACCTGAGAATATTAGCCTGGACTGTTACATCCAAAGCGGTTGTAGGTTCATCGGCAATGATTACCTGTGGCTGGCAGGCTAATGCCATGGCGATCATAACACGCTGTTTCTGGCCACCTGATATATTATGTGGATATGAATCAAAAATAATGTTTGCCCTGGGAAGCTGGACTGTACGAAACAGATCAACAGCCATTTCCCTGGCTTCTTTTGCTTTAATCCCTTTATGCAGGGTAAGAGATTCAACAAGCTGGTCGCCACAACTCAACACAGGATTCAGGGAAGTCATGGGTTCCTGGAATATCATTGAGATCTCATGTCCCCTGATCTTTTGAAGGCTATCCTCTGATTGCTGTAACAGATCGACCTCTCCAAAAATCTTTGACCGGAAAAGTATTGATCCGTCCCGGTAGATCCCAGGTGGGGATTGCAATAATTTTAATATGGATAAGGCCGTTACTGTTTTTCCTGAACCGGATTCTCCTACTATCCCAACAGACTCTCCTTCCCCAATGCTCATGGTCAGGTCCTCAACTGCTGTTGTTATTCCATTTTCTGAAATAAAATCAACCGTCAAATCCCTTATATCCAGGACTGTTTTACTATTGTCGAATAGCTCATTCATGGAACATATTATACAAAGGTGATATTACTTTCCTTAATCAACGGCATGAGATTTAATTTCAGAAAAAGATTAGCTGTAACACACACATCCTGTTTGCAATAAGCCTCAATCTGCTCAATATCCTTGTCTTTGTAGTAGACTTTATTCACCATACTTCCATCCAAGTCTTTTTTGCTGGAATCAATTCCAAAAATGCTGGCCAGCAGGTCTAGTGAAGAATAATTTCTACGGTCTCCAAATTTCCACATCTCCATAGTATCAATGTGGTTGATCTCCCAGGGTTTTTTACCGGATATCTGAAGTGCTGTAGGAATTTCTATTTCATTGACCAGATATCTTCTGCATAAATATGGAAAATCAAAGTCCTTTCCATTATGGGCACAAAGTATGAGTTTTTCGTTATCGAGCTTATTGTTAATCAGGTCTTTAAACCCGGCAAGAATATCTTTCTCATTTTTCCCGGTATAGGCTTTGATTCTTAAACCCATTTCTCCTGATTTTGTTTTAATGAACAGGCCGGCAGCGATACAAATGATTTTTCCGAATTCAGCATAGATCCCGGCACGTTCAAAAAACAGTTCATCAGTTGGTAGTTGATCCTCATTTTTCAGAAAAGCCGCTTTTCTATCCCATTGTTTCTTCAGCCGCTCATCAAGGTCATTATAGCTTCCGGATATTGAAGCTGTTTCAATATCAATGATGAGGGTATTTCTAATATCGATCAACGGTGACAGATTCCGGGTTTAATAGCCTATTAATTTTAAAACTAAAGATAAGCATTATTAATGAGTTTTATTGGGTGATTATTAACCGAACAGAATATACTGAATTATGGCCCGATCAATAAAAATCCATAATAGCGAGCACTCTTATTGGATGACATATGCGGTCAGACTATCTCCCTTGATATCAAAGGAGATACTGTCTAACTGCTTAAGTATACTTTTCATTACGACATCATATTCATCTCTCTTATCTTCATTTACCGGTTCGGAAGGTGGTAGTTTCACATTCAGGGCATCAACCTGCTGACCATTCTTCCAGAAGCGAAAACAGAGATGTGGCCCGTTGGCCAGTCCTGTACTTCCAACATAACCAATTACCTGGCCCTGGATTACCTTTACACCCTCTTTAATGCCGCTCCCAAACCTGGACATGTGGAGATATTGTGTGGTATAGACACTGTTATGTCTTATCTTGACATATCTGCCATTATACTGTGAATATCTTGCCTCTTCGATAATCCCATCGCCCACTGACCTGATGGGTGTCCCGGTGGGGGCAGCATAGTCTGTGCCCAGATGTGCCTTATATCGTTTTAATACCGGATGGTACCTTCGTCGTGTATATCTTGAACTGATTCGCTTATAGCGAAGGGGTGATTTTAGAAATTGCTTCTGGAGACTCTGTCCATTTTCATCAAAATAGCTGATTCCACTTCCCTGGTCAAAATAAACAGCATAGTAATCTTCTTCATTATGATTGAAATAGGCCCCGATTATTTTACCAATTCCTGCTTCTTCATCATCAACCAATAACTGTTCATAAAAAACTTTGAAGCGATCCCCCTTTTGAATTCGATAAAAATCCACCTGCCAGGCGAACACTTCAG
The DNA here is from genome assembly GCA_024644875.1 of Cyclobacteriaceae bacterium. Classification (GTDB taxonomy): domain Bacteria; phylum Bacteroidota; class Bacteroidia; order Cytophagales; family Cyclobacteriaceae; genus JAGTVG01. The sequence goes on along the minus strand of JAHEGY010000089.1, from coordinate 2,495 downwards.
ACAAAGAATGGATCAGCAGAGGATCTGCACCCGCATCTGTCATGGTTACCCAGAGAGAATTCTCAATTACCCCTGCAACGGCGGTATTCACCGTATCAATTTTTCTCTGGTTTAGGCTGACTTCAATGCTGTCTTTTAATTTATAAATAACATAATCTATTTCATTTGGCTCATAGATGAAATATTCTGCTCGGGGCAGTGTATCTCTTGTACATAATATAATATACTTCTTTCGGGCTTCTAGTTTCCTGACATCATAGACTTTTCTGGATTTCAAGGATAGTTCATGAATCTGCTGGTCTGTAACCCGGAATTCCGATAGTATTTCCCCCAAGAATTGATTCCGTCTTATCGTATTTTCTATTATCGTAAATGAATCTATCGGGAATCCGTATAGCAGTGTGGGTGGGCGGATCTGAACCGTATCCAGGTTTTCGGCGATAACATCTTCTACATATTCCGGCTCAGACCTATCAATATTGATCTGGTAAACCACGAATACGAGAAATAAAATAAATAATACTATAAAAAGACCAGACTGGGCGAACTTCATAACCACATCCTTTCAACCTGACAAAATAGCTCATATATTCAGTTAATCGCAAAAATTCATCTAAAATAATACAAATCCGGAATTAGAAAAAAAGGGAAATGGATATCGTTAGGAACAGGAACGGATTACCATGAAGATCTTCAATGATGATTATTATGAGGAGTATAAAGAAGTTCTAGAATCTGAAACAGCCTAAATATTAGAATATGATGATCCTGGTGTTTAGCCTCGCATGATCTGACTTAATTAGATAGGGTTTAGAAGTCATAATAAATGAGTGCGGAAAATCGCGTCGCACGTCCCCTTTCACCATTCTTGTTCCAACGTTCCCCACTTGCATACTCGACCCCTAATCTCGCACCATCAACGGGTTGCCAGAAAACATTAAATAAGGCATTGTAACTAAAGCTGTATGCTTCATCTTGTTGGAAATGTTTGTTTGATATCGATGCGTAACCAGCTGAAAGTGTAGATGAAAAATTTTTAGGCCAAACATGACTCCAGGCGATGAATCCACCTGTAGCAAACAAACCTTTAAAAGTCTGGTCCTGTGGATTATATGCTATATCCTCATTTTTACCACTGAACAGGTCCATAAACCGGGATGCAGCAAAGGTTGATGTAAATGAGAAATGAAGGGTATTGGTTGCCGAGAATTCATACATGCCGGCAAAAGAAGTGCCACCACCAAATGAATAGCCGACGACATCTGTAGTATCCGTACCTGAAATCGTGGTAACTAAAGCAGCAATACGGAAAGATAATTTATCCTTCTTGTAGTTCAATCGGCCGATCACATCCGGGATTACCTGAACAAGCCTTGCATTAACAGAATCGGGCACTTCAATATCTGGTGTTGAATACTCTATGCTGGCCTGCCAGCTGAGATTACTATTGATAAAATGTGAATAACGTAGCTGTGGGGTAAAAAATACACTTGATCCTGCCGCACCATCCCGGCTGACAGTGGCCGGGACAAAGTTACCGTTACTGAATAGCGTCCAGGTTTGACCGATCAGAAACGATCCCAACTGCCCGTAGGCATGGCGTATCCTGAATCCATTTGATCCGGCAAAATCCGTTTCTATACGGATAAAAAGATCGCCCATCTTCCGGGTTCTGCGCGTTACTTCAAAGCCCAATCTGGTCAGGCTTAGATCAGCATAAAAATTCGGAGTTTCACTTCTGAAACTCATTGGGATTTCATAAGGATTAAATGTAAGTTTTTCAGGCATTGCCTGATCTCCGTAATTCATTAATGTACGTACAGATCCCAATATTCTCATCTGCATCATCCTATCCGGGGAAAGTATAAATAAGCCCCTGTCGCTTGCTATATCTAAAGGGTATATATCCTGATATTGGGAAGTTGAATCATCCTCCAAGTTTATTCCTTCTGGTTCCCCGTAATCAATTTGTACGAAATTTGAATCAGATTCAGAGGTTTTATCAGCTGGTTCCTCATAATCCAGTTCCAGAAATGTAGTATCCTGTTCTGTTATTTCCTGTGCATGGGAAATAGAGGTCAAACTTGCTATTATAAATAACAAAATAACCGCGGATGAATATATGTTTGATCTTGTTTCGTTTGATCGATGTGATCCTATCAAAGTCAATGTGTTTCTTTGATGCCAATTTAAGAATTTTATACATTACAATTTCAATAATATTATCAATATTTATTCCAATCCTAATTGAAAACAAATTCTGGAATTTTACTGAATTTTTTATGCAAGTTCGTTCTGGTTGTATTTTCTCCTTAAATATCAGATATTGGAGAATAATTTAATTTCAGGCCATCCGGGTCGTTCCCTGTTAAACCTCAATTAAGAGAAATGAAAAACAAGAAAACATCCTCATTTATTATTGCTGCGGCGATAATCATCGTTATTGCAGGACTGATGCAAGCCCAGAGCATAGTTATACCTATCCTCCTTTCATT
>JAHEGY010000184.1 GCA_024644875.1 Cyclobacteriaceae bacterium | reverse complement strand
GATCAGGGCGTTCTTCTTTATCCAAATTTCCTGGAAACAGTTACGCAGATCATCCCGATGTATGTACTCAGGGCAATAGGTGGCACACTTTACCTGGTTGGTACAATAGTAATGACCTATAACCTGATCAAAACGGCCAAAGCCGGAAAATTTGTCGCAAATGAAGATGCTGAAGCCCCTGCACTTGAAAAAGTGGCACCTAAGGAAACCTACTGGCACAGGATCCTGGAAGCTAAGCCGGTAATGTTCACCGTCCTTGCTTTAATTGCTATTCTAATAGGAGGAATTATTGAGTTTGTGCCTACATTCCTCATCAAATCGAATATTCCGACCATTGAAAGCGTGAAACCTTATAGTCCACTCGAATTACATGGAAGGGACATATACATCCGGGAAGGCTGTAACAATTGTCATTCCCAGCTCGTACGGCCATTCCGTTCCGAAGTGGTACGGTACGACCCGAATGATATGGAATATTCCAAGGCCGGGGAATATGTTTATGATCACCCCTTCCTGTGGGGATCTAAACGGACGGGTCCTGACCTGCACAGGTTAGGTGGCAAATATCCTGATTCCTGGCACTATCATCACATGCTTGATCCGACCACCATGTCGCCGAATTCGATCATGCCGCCTTATGAATGGTTATTCTATCATGGCATTGATCTGGATGCCACGGCGGGTAAGATCAAAGCATTAAGGACGGTCGGTGTTCCATATCCTGTTGGGTATGAAGAAACAGCGAATGAAGACCTGTTGAAGCAGGCCAACGAGATTGTCAATAATCTGAGCATGGATGGCATTCAGGTACATCCTGAAGGAGAAATTGTTGCTCTGATCGCCTATCTGCAGAGACTAGGCACAGACATAAAAGTTAAAGATGAAACCGTCAGTGACACTGAATAATCATGTATAAGCAAATACTGGAATCAATTCAAGGCGTAGATATCTGGCCGGTCATTTCCCTGGTGATATTCTTCTTATTCTTCCTGGGGATACTGGTCAAAGTGGCACTCATCGATAAGAAGTTTATCAAGAAGATGGAAGAAATGCCATTGGATGACGGTACTGATAGCAATCAAAGCAATGAACAAAATTAATTGAGTATAGATAATAATTGACCTTAGATATGTTTAAGAAAATAATATTCACCATACTCTCAGCTATTTTGACTTCCTCAGTCTTTGCACAAACCGAAGTGGTGGCTGATCAATCCGGCAGCGTAGAAACTTTGTTATATGTAGTAATAGGGCTGGTCATTCTAATTTCCGTATTAGTTTTGCTGGTCGCTATCTATACATTGTTTGTAGTACGAACCATACTTTTACAGGAACAGGTTAAAGCTGAAACCGAGGGGGCCGAGATTGTTCCTGAAGTCAGTATCTGGAAGAAATTATCCAAGTCACTTACCGGAGCGACGCCTATTGAAAAGGAAGCCGACATATTGCTGGATCACAATTATGATGGGATCAGGGAACTAGACAATCATCTTCCCCCATGGTGGAAATGGTTATTTTATCTATCTATGGTCTGGTCAGTTATATATCTTCTGGCCTATCACGTGTTCGATGTGCTTCCATCTTCAGATCAGGAATACAATAATGAGATCATGAGAGCGGAAGCTGCCCTGGAAGCCAGGAGAGCTACAATGACGGACCTCTTCGATGAAACGAATGTAGAAGTTACAACAGATGCAACAGCCTTGGAAAATGGGGCGAGTATCTTTACAAGACAATGTGCTGTATGTCACCAGGCTGATGGCGGAGGCAATGTGGGACCGAACCTTACCGACGAATACTGGATACATGGTGGAGATATTAAAGACCTGTTCACTGTAATAAAATATGGTGTTCCGGAGAAAGGCATGATCTCCTGGGAATCACAATTAGGCCCGGGTGATATGCGTGATGTTGCAAGTTATATCTTGACACTTCAGGGTACCACACCGGCAAATCCAAAAGCTCCGGAAGGTGAATTGTATGTTCCTCCTGTTGCCACTGAAGATTCTACGACCGTTGAGGAAGCAATCCCGGAAGTGATTACAGAAGAAGAAAGCACAACAGCTGAATAGTAAATGAGGAAATGAGGAGAATCTGATGGAGGATCTTTATCAATTTGACGAGGAATACCGTGATCACATATCGACAGTAGATGCCAGGGGAAAAAGAGTATGGGTTTACCCCAAAAAACCTAAAGGAAAATATCACACACTTCGGGCAATAGTAGCCATCTTCTTATTGGTCATACTTTTTACAATGCCTTTTATTCAGGTTGACGGGCATCAATTTATTCTTTTTAACATCATCGACAGAAAGTTCATCCTTTTTGGAACCCCTTTCTGGCCACAGGATTTCCACCTGATCGTTTTAGCCTTTATATCGCTGGTATTGTTTATCGTCTTGTTTACTGTGATCTATGGCCGTGTATGGTGTGGGTGGGCCTGTCCGCAGACTATCTTTATGGAGATGGTCTTCCGGAAGATCGAATATTGGATAGAAGGAGATGCCAACAAACAGAGGAAACTGGACAAAATGCCCTGGAATGGTGAGAAGATATTTAGAAGAGGATTGAAACAGGTTATCTTTTTTACCATTGCTCTGATAATTTCTCACCTTTTCATGGCCTATATCATTGGTGTTGACCAGGTGAAGGAGATTGTCACCCAGTCACCAATGAACCACCTGGCTGGCTTTGCCGGGCTTATGTTGTTTACCTTTCTGTTTTACTTTGTCTTTGCCAATCTCAGGGAACAGGTTTGTATAGTTTTATGTCCTTATGGAAGACTGCAGGGTGTATTTGTTGGGAAAAGTACCATAGCCGTAATGTATGACTGGCTCAGGGGAGAACCCAGGGGCAGAATAAGGAAGAAGAAGGGAGGAAAAGAAAACAACAAGGGTGATTGCATAGATTGTAAGATGTGTGTTCATGTTTGTCCAACAGGCATCGATATCAGGAATGGCACACAGCTTGAATGCATTAACTGTACGGCTTGTATGGACGCCTGTGACGACGTAATGAAGAAGGTCAACCGACCTGTAGGCCTGATCAGGCTTGCCTCCTATCAAAGTATTAAAGAAGGAGTAAAAAACCTTTTCACTACCCGGGTTTTAGGATATAGTATTGTCCTGATATTTTTGGTTGCATTACAGATTTACCTGTTGACCACGAGGGAGCCTGTTGAAACGACCGTTGTCAGAGTTCCCGGCATGTTATACCAGGAGCAGGAAAATAACAGGATCAGTAATCTTTACAATATTCAATTTGTCAATAAAACATTCGAAGATATAACGCTTAATGTCAGGTTAAAGGACTTCGAGAACGGTGAAATAAAACGTGTCGGAGGGGAAGTTCTGTCGGTTCCTTCAAATGAAAACCTGAAGGGTGTTTTTTTCATTGAGCTTCCCAAAGAATCCCTGAACAAAACCAAAACGAACCTGGTTATTGAGGTGCTGGTCAATGATGAAGTTATTGATGAGGTTAAAACAAATTTCCTGGGGCCTATTGTCCTGAAATAGAATAAAGAAGATTTTATGCAGATATGAGCTGGGGCTGGAAAATATTTTTAATGACTGCAGGATTTGTCCTGTTTATACTCTTCATGGTTTTCAAAGCCATGCAGCAGGATTTCCATCTGGTTTATGATGATTATTATGATAAGGAAATTAAATATCAGGGAGAAATCGACAATATTAAGAATGCTCGAAATCTCAAGGAAGGGCTAAAGATCGAATATTTATTAAGGGATGGGAAGGTAAAATTCACCTATCCCCCGGATCATAAAAACAGTCTAAGAGGATCCATATATTTTTTCAGACCATCCGATTCTTCACTGGACACTTCCTTCTCTATTCAATCGGGACCTGATGGAACGCAATTGATCAGTGTCGCAAGTTTAAAAAAAGGTTTATGGCAGGTCAAGGTGAATTGGACCTATGGCAGTCAGGAATTTCAGGAAGAAAAAAATTTAACAATACAGTAATGATTTTGTGGACAGCCTTTATCGTAGGATTATTCGGCAGCCTGCATTGCATAGGCATGTGCGGGCCCATTACCCTTGCTTTACCAGGATTTCAGAGTAATTTACCCAAAATTATCTCATCAAGAGTGTTATATAATTTAGGACGAACGATCACATATGGTTTCATGGGCGCTGTTATCGGTCTTGCTGGTGAAGGCATCAGTCTGGTTGGTGCCCAGCGCTGGGTCTCTATTGGTTCCGGCATAATATTGATTGTTATTGTATTGATCCCTATGAGTGTTTCCTCGCGGTTTCAATTACTGAAGCCCGCCTATCATTTTACCGATTATCTGAAGAAAAAATTCGGGAAATTGTTAAAATCCAAATCAGTAGTTTCAGTCTTTTATATCGGTTTACTGAATGGATTTTTACCCTGTGGTCTTGTATATGTTGCAATGGCAGGTGCTTTAGCTACAGGATCTCTTGTCCAGGGGACCTTATATATGGTGTTTTTTGGTTTGGGAACAGCTCCTTTATTATTTGCCTTTTCAATATTTGGCCAGTTTGTCGGAGCTGGCGTAAGGAGAAAATTCAACAAAGTGGTTCCTGTTTTTATCGTCGTTCTCGGGGTGATTTTCATTTTAAGGGGTATGAACCTGGGTATTCCGTATATCAGCCCAAAACTGGGTGCCGGTGGGATGCATTCGCATCAAACTGAAGAGCCTGCGCCATGTCATTGAAATGTGTATATGACTTGTCAATCAGGTAGTTCATTAGTATAATTTTTAGTCTCACTGAAGCGATGGGGATTTTAGAATCAGCAAATTTTGGTGGCATGATCGGGTAGGTGAATCGATCGTAAGGAGTGGCCAGTCAACGCGATCAGTACTCATAACTGGTCAAGATCAATTAATCTAATTTTTTTATTTCCTGAAGACCCATATAAAATCCTATTGTAAAGAGTACGGTAACAATTATGCCCATCAAAGGAATTATGTCAATCATTTTCTTTCAATTTTTAAAAGCTTAAGATAGATTGCAAATCCAAGGATCGATGGCACCCAGAGTCCTATGAACAAGGAAGCTTCCTTATCTCCTCTGAACCAGAGCGTTTCTGATGTGATAAGAGACAGAAATGCCAGAAACAGCATAATGAGGTCGATTTTACTTAATTTTCTAAACATGGATTAGGATTTAATAAAAGAATAACGGTTTTAAGGGGTAAATTGTTTAAATTGATTTTTGTCAGCAAAACTAAAATCGTATTCTTTGTAATAGAATTTGTTGCGTAAAACAATACAATTTCATATCTGTTTAATATATTATGACCATTAACACAATCATAAGTATCATCATCGCTTTAGGGATCTTTAACGTTTGGATATTCAGATTCAACAAACCTTCGGACTATAGAGCTGGAAACGCCAAAAACATGAACGAAGAGTTTTCAGTTTATGGACTATCCGGGTCTTTTATGAAGTTCATTGGATTTCTTAAAATCACATTATCAGTGCTTCTGATCGTTGGCATTTGGTTTCCTGTTGTAAGCAGACCATCAGCTATTGGAATGTCCGTCTTAATGATCGGTGCTATATTCATGCATTTCCGGGCTAAAGATCCACCAAAAAAATCTTTGCCAGCATTTATTTTACTTGTGTTATCACTTATCGTTGCATTCCTGTAAGGTTTCAATACGTTACTCAAAACATCCTGATGACTTATTAAAATTAGACCGACCGGTCTGTCTAAATGCTATTTGCAAAGATATGCATCAGATCCCATTTTCAAGGGCGGTCTTTATACCGGCCGGTCTGTCTACAAAATGATAAATATTCGTTGGGACTTCTTAATTGGGATAAGGTCCAGTACCATCTAATATAAGCGATATAAAGGCATTCGAGTTTCTCATCGTCGCCAATTGTTTTAACAAAAAAGATTGCTTCGATATAGGTTTCGCAGGTTTCATAAAAAATCTTCCCAGCAAAAAGTTGGGATAAAGAAAATCCTGCTGATTGGCGGGGTTAATGAGAATTTGGTCATGACTTATCTCTATCCAATGTTATACCAGGGAGTGATCACACTCCCGGCGGGACTCGACCAAAAAAAAGCCTCACTGAAAAACAGCGAGGCTTTAATAATAAACTGGCAACGACTTACTCTCCCACGTTTTATCGCAGTACCATCAGCGCTGGCGGGCTTAACTTCTCTGTTCGGAATGGGAAGAGGTGGACCCCACCGCCATAGTCACCATAAGGTCTTTAGTATTTTCAATGATTCAGATAACCGTATGTTATCTGAGAACCATCAGGAGCCATACCTGCCTGCCGAAGCTTTAGCGAAGGTAGGGTCACCATAAGGTCATTGTTCCGTAAGGGTTGGTAAAACGGAACCGGATTTTTTTATAATCACTGGCTAAAAGCTTGCTTTTAACCAGACTGAGATATAAAAAACCCCACAATATTATAAAAA
>JAHEGY010000183.1 GCA_024644875.1 Cyclobacteriaceae bacterium | reverse complement strand
CTCAATGTTAGTGTTCTTCTTCTCCTGACCTGGGGCATAAGTTCTTGCTGACTGGTCACCGTTTTCTTTCTTTTCCTGTCCTGGTGCATAAGTTCTTGCTGACTGATCACCGTTTTCTTTCTTCTCCTGTCCTGGTGCATAAGTTCTTGCTGACTGGTCACCGTTTTCTTTCTTTTCCTGTCCTGGTGCATAAGTTCTTGCTGACTGGTCACCGTTTTCTTTCTTTTCCTGTCCCGGAGCATAAGTTCTTGCTGACTGATCACCGTTTTCTTTCTTCTCCTGACCTGGGGCATAAGTCCTGGCTGACTGGTCGCCGGTTTCTTTTTTCTCCTGCCCTGGAGCATAGGTTCTGGCTGATCGGTTGCCGGTTTCTTTTTTCTCCTGCCCTGGGGAGTAAGTTCTTGATGATCGGCTGTCTGTTCCCTCTCTTTCCTCACCTGTTGAATAGGTTCGGTAAGAATATCTGGAAGCCTCTTTTTTGTTCTTATAAGTATGAACATTGCCGGATGAATCAACATAAATCTTTGATGAGCATCCGGCTTGAACAATCCATAATAAGGATATTATCGCGAGTGATAGGTTTAATCTTTTCATTTTGGGTTAAATTACATAAGCTGATTTTTAATAAGAACGACAGTTTTTAGCCTTATCGTACTTTTATCCATCCTTATTTTCAGCTAATTGTAACCACTATCTTTTAATTAACAGACCCTCAATTCTCTTTCTCAATTGAATATTCCAAGTAAAAAGCGGTAGAACCCAGCCTCCGTCTTGCCCAAAAAATGGGGTAGCCTATAATATTGGCCCTGGGTCAGGATACTCCTTCAGTGGCCCATGCTGACCATTTGAAAAGATCCTAAATCCTCCCTAGCGCAAGGAATATGGCATGAAGCGCTATGCTGATTATTATCCATGCATTTTGAGCCCTTTGATCCTGCAGGTTAAATAACTTATACTTGATGGCATTTGTATCACATGAGGAAACACAATCACCGCAATAGGTACAACTTATACCTGGCTTACCATTTTTGATGTCAATGGTATGAAGTGCATCATATTTGCAATGTGGTTTACAGTGCATACAAAGTGTGCAGGCATTTGGTTCTATTATCATACGGAACGGATTAATGAATTTTAAGTATTGTGTAATTGTTCCAATAGGACAGTATACCGTACAATGATACATCATTCTTTTTTTCCGGGATATGAGAAGGATGATGCCTATGCCAGCAAGGCCGAATACCCCGCCTGCCCATGCTGAAACCACATAATCAATATCAAAAAGACGGAGAATCAGGGCACCTGCAATAACCAGTAAAAGGAAGGTCATCTTCAATGCAGTCTTATGCTTCACTTTCCTTGGTTTCTTGCCTCCTTTTGATATCTGAAGATCCATTGCTCCAAAATAACACAACTGGCTGCACCATGCCGGCCCCGATATCACAATCGTGCTGAGAAAGAGTATGGGCATAAATCCTATCTTCAATTTGTAGATCGATCCACCAATGATCATAGCTGGTATAGGAAGATGTAAATTACCGGTCATCAGGAATCTTTCATATCCCAAAAGGCCAAGAAAAAGCTGACTAAAAAAAACTATTGTAAAGAGACTCCAGGTAAAACGACGCCAATAGCTGATATTTCTGCCCTGTGTCATGCGGTCAATAATAAATCCGGCATAAAAGGCAATAAGCAGTATCTCTATCCATCCACCGAATCCTGGAAAAAATCGTTCTGCCAGTAAAATTGGGTTATCAATCATCAGGTGTACGATCGATAGAATAAAAATGACGATCATACCTCCGATGAATGGGTTAACAAATCGCTTATTCATTGGGCTAAAATAAGAAAAACTATGAATTTGCGTAAAAATGAAAACAGATCATTCTACATTTTAGCCAATCTATAGCCTAAAGAATAAAACATGATATTTTTTGCCTCAGATCGAAGAGGTTTCTTGATATTATTAAAATCTAACTTAATTATTCTTTTTGATCATCAAGCTTGTTAATCTCCTCGAACAATACTTTAAAGCATTTAATTTTATCACCCCGGCGGTCTTTTAAGTCCTCCCTTCCATAATATCCATCCATAAATCGCCCGGCCCCAGACCAGGTAGTCTGCAGCATTCCGTAGAAGTTTTCTTTTGTCTCAGATGTCGCCTTTTGCCTGAAATTCACCATTTGATGTAATTGTACCTTAGCGTGCTGTGCTTTGTTCCACGGGCAGGTAACTACCCTGAATCCTTTTAATGCAAAAATTATGGCTGTCGGATCAGGTCGTTCATAATGCCAGTCACAGATCACCACATCTTTTGGTATCATATCAATAGCACGGTGCGTATTGTTAAAACTGGCTTCCCAGAATCCGATACCTGTGGTTTTACCGTCCAAAAGCCGGTCACCCCAGATCCAAAGTTCCTTTCCATTTTGTGTCAGGTGGTTGCTGATCTTTGTCACCTCTCCCGCAAAAAGTTCTGCTTTATCTCGTCCTGAGCATCTGGGGCACTTGTCATCTCCCAGGTAAAACACTTCATCCATTCCAGCATGGAAGGCGTCAGTTTCAAACACTTCAACTATCTCGTCAACCACATCAAATACAACTTCATGTACATCCGGATGCAATGGGCAGTAACTAAGGCAATACAATCCGTAATCATTAGGCCATTTATCGATTCCCTGATCTGTAGGAACATGCGGTGTTTCATTAAACTCAGGATATTCTTCCAGCAATTTACCTACATTCGAGAACCAGGACTGGTGTCCAAGCAGGTTAATTTGTGGGATTATTCGAATCCCGCCGGTTTTACAGGCTCTAACGATTTTTTTCATTTCAGCTTCTGTAAGCGGATTCTCATCCCGGAGTTCGGGCCGCGACTTATACTCGTAATTCCAATCCACCCTGAGCAATAGTGTATTTACATTTAGGGGGACTAATTCGTCTTCAATGAATTTGACAAAAGCATCAAGGTCTTCCTTATCCGGAGCAGCCAGTTCAATTCCCCGAATAGGAAGTAGTTCATCCAGGGTCTCCTGTGATTTTACCGGGATGGTGGTTGATATAATTAAAACTAAAAGAAGGATAATATTTTTCATGATAGTATATTTAAAAAAAGATTGAGTTTATTGAAAAAATTAATAATATCTTTTTCAAAATAGTGATTTTAGATTTTATATAAAATTATTTCATTGTCATTTATCGCAATCAAAATATGAAAATACAAATTTCTTTTCTTTCAATCCTGGTATTCTCAATTGCCGGACTGTTTTCTTTCTGCAATAGCCAGACTTCGGAAAATTCTTTTATTTATGGTGACTTATTACCTGATGCACCTGAATTAGCTGGCAGGGGAGATCATTCTGTAGGTGTGCAAACAATTGATTTAATACATAATGATCAAATTGATATTCTTAATTATAAAAAAGATTCGGATTCTCTTTATAACCGACCCTTAAAAATTGAGGTGTGGTATCCGGCAGATATTTCCGATGATAGTAATGAGCTCATAATTTATGATGAAGTTATGGGTAATGCCAACTCACCTGACAGACCCATAATACCTTTTACCTTTCAAGGAAGGGCGAGTAGAGAAGCTGAACCGGCATTAAAAGGAGGAGGGCCTTATCCATTGGTTATGGTATCCCATGGCTATACTGGTTCCCGCATGTTATTTACGTATTTGACTGAAAATCTTGCATCTAAAGGCTACGTGGTTGTATCGATAGATCATACTGAATCAACTTTCAGGGATGCAGCTGGTTTCAACAGTACACTACTAAATCGTTCTCTGGATGTTTTATTTGTTTTAGATGAGATTGCACAGCTTAGCAGCGACGAAGGTTCCTTCCTTTTTGGCTTGGCTAATACTGATCTAACCGCCCTGATCGGATATTCCATGGGAGGCTACGGTGTTGTCAATGTTGCAGGGGCCGGATACAGTCCACAGGCTACCAGGTTCTTTAGTTCCATGTCAGGTGGATGTACAGCATTAGATAAACGAGCTGTTGGCAACCCTGAATTTGAAGCTTCCATTGATCCAAGGATTAAAGCAATCATTGCATTCGCACCCTGGGGGATGCAAAGAGCTGTTTGGAATTCGGATGGACTGGCAGGGATAAAAGTGCCATCAATGTTCATAGCTGGAAGTGAAGATGATATTTCCGGATATGAAAAGGGGACAAAAGCCTTATTTGAAGGTGCTGTAAATTCAGACAGATATTTGTTGACCTATCTTAATGCAAGGCACAATGTAGCTCCAAATCCTCCGCCACCAGAATCCCTGCAACCAGGTCTCCATATTGATGAGTACTTGAGATATGCGGATTCTGTTTGGGATGAGCGCAGGATCAACAATATAAATCAACATTTTGTTACAGCATTCCTTGGTATCCACCTGAAGAAAATGGATAGTTACATACCGTACCTGGATGTTGGAGAAAATTCCATTGATGAAAACTGGTATGGTTTCAAACCTAGAACGTCAGTCGGTTTGCAACTTCAGCACCTGATTCCTCAGGAATAAGAAGTGCATTGCGCTGAGTTAAGGTTAGTATTTCTTATTGGATGTTTGTCTTATTCAACTCCAAATGCCAGTCCCAAAATGTAATCCATGCCATATTGTGTGTTTAGGGAATTTAAATTGTAGTTGAGGAGATAAGGGAATGAAAAGATGGAAGGCTATCAGATCTTCCTATTCAAAATAATACTAAGCAGATAGATCGATTAATCAAGCCATACTAATCCGGATAAGTTTGTTATTCAAATATTAAATGCTACTTTCGAAATTGATCTAAAACACTATAGATTGAAAAGAGGATTTACGGAATTTTTAAAGAAAAAAGCACTCAGGTTTCTGATACTCCAGTATTATAGAAAACAACCAAAAGATCAAATCACTGAAGAGATCAGAGAAGTAGTAGAATACCTTAAACGCCGCCCGGTAAACATATTCCCCTATAATTTTAAAGATAAATATAAGGTTGGAGATATAGACGTAAAACTTGATTCGAAGCTTAATCTGTACTACGTTATGATGGACGGTAAAAGACTGTATTATAAGAATGGATTGAATAAATTGAAGACCAGGAAATATTTCAAAGCTCTTATAACGGAACAGGACCCTCTATCACCTCATCTATATCTAACAGATACCTTTAATGTTGAAGAAAATCAGATTGTGGTTGACATTGGGGCGGCAGATGGCAATTTTGGTTTGAGCATCATAGAAAAGGTAAGTAAGTTATATCTTTTTGAGCCACAAAAGAGTTGGCATAAGGCGCTTCAAGCCACATTTAAACCCTGGGAAGATAAAGTTGAAATCGTATCGAAAATGGTTTCTAATGAGAATTCAGAAAATAGTGTTTCACTTGATCAGTATTTCTCCGAAAAAACAAAACCTGATTTTATAAAAATTGATGTTGAAGGTTTTGAAAAGAAGGTAATAATGGGATCCAGGAAGATATTTGAGGATAAGAGAAAAATAAAATTGGCTATATGCACATATCATAAGCAGGATGACTTTGATAACCTTTCATTATTCTTTAAAAATGAAGGATTTTCAACTTCTTCTTCGAGGGGATTTATGATTTTCAGAAAAGCAATTAAGAAACCTTATCTGCGCAGAGGAATTTTACGTGTTTGGAAATAGAAAATCAAACACATAATATCATCATAACATTTTGTCATTGGAATACGTGTACGCTCGTTTATTTCTGATCTTTTCTGAAAAGCGGTTTCGATAACTGATTTTGAGAAAGGTCGTTATTAATGATCTCTCAACCAGAACCCAGCGTAAGATTACTTTTAATAGATTACGTTTATTAAAAAAAGAATCCATTACTTCCTTTCGGGCATTTATTATCTCATTATGGGTATAATGTTTGAATTGAATGGATGGTATATCTTTTCGTACCTTATCCCATTCATTAATAAGCCTTCCTGATTTTTCAAGTTCCTGATACAGTGGAGTGCCCGGCCATGCTGTCATCAAAAATACGCGGATAAAATCAGCATTTATTTCTTTCAGATCTTTAATAAGCTGTTTGTGATATCCATTTTTTTGATTGTCAAGACCAAGAATACAAGATGCTATTACTGCTATTTTATGACTATGTATGGTACTGATAATCTCCTTATAATTGATCCCGATATTATGCTTTTTTCCAACTTCAGAAAGATCTTCAGAATTGGTTGATTCAAATCCTACAAAGACTGCCCTGCAGCCTGCCTGATACATAAGGTCCATTAACTCAGGGTCCTCTGAAAGGCTTACTGTTGTCTGGCATCCCCAGAGAAATGGATAATTTCTGTCGATCATTTTCCTGAGCAAAATCTTTCTGTCTTCTTTATCGTTTTTGGTATATCCAATAAAATTTTCATCTGTTACTATAATAATTTGCTCATTACGCAGTGTATCCAGGTCTTCAAGTACAGTTTCATGGGGTATCATACGATACTTACGTTCATTGTAA
>JAHEGY010000088.1 GCA_024644875.1 Cyclobacteriaceae bacterium | reverse complement strand
TATGCAGGGCTTCATTTATGGGTCTCGGATTGGTAAACTTAAATGAACAATTATCACATACATTTATGGCAAAGCTTTCCCCCGAAACCAGATGATCCTCACATATAATCAGGTTTTTTATATCCTTACTTTTGCAAAGCGGGCACTTTGTGATTTTTTTATACATTCTTATTTCCCCATATACACCATTAATATTGATATATCAGATGGAGAGACACCACTGATCCTTGATGCCTGTCCTATTGTAAGAGGTTGGATCTTATTAAGTTTTTCCTTACCCTCGGCCGAAAGCGAAGATAGTTTATTATAATCAAATCTCAAGGGTATTGTATACTCCTCAAGGTTTTCTATTTTTTCGGCCAATTTGCGCTCCTTATCAATATATGTTTCATACTTTATTTGTATTTCAGCCTGTTCAATAATCTCGGCATCATATTCTAATAACAGACCATTTAATGCTTCATTATTCTGGTTCAGATTTTCCAGATTAAGCTCGGGTCTTTTGAGAAGTTTATAGTATGATGCTTTTTCCCTGATCTCTGCAGTTTTATTTATTGCTGCAATTGAATTGAATTGATCAGGATTAAGTTTTAGCCTTTTTAATTCATTAACAAGAAAATCAACCTTTTCCTTTTTAATTATTACCCTTTTATACCTTTTTTCATCAGCCAGCCCCAGATTGAATCCTTTTTCCGTCAATCGAATATCGGCATTATCCTGTCTGAGCAGTATTCGGTATTCAGCTCTGGAGGTAAACATACGATACGGTTCTTCCGTACCTTTGTTTATTAAATCATCTATTAAAACGCCAATATATGCTTCGGATCGTTTTAGCAGAAAATCATCTTTACTTTCTACCTTATTATGCGCATTAATTCCGGCAATCAAACCCTGTCCGGCAGCTTCCTCATATCCCGTTGTTCCGTTGATCTGTCCGGCGAAAAAAAGATTATGCACCAGCTTGGTTTCCAAGGTAGGTTTTAATTGGGTAGGCGGAAAATAATCGTATTCTATAGCATATCCAGGTCTGAACATTTTTACATCCTCGAACCCGGGGATCTTTTTCAAAGCTTTATACTGCACATCTTCCGGAAGAGATGTCGAAAAGCCGTTTACATAAACTTCAACCGTATTCCACCCTTCGGGTTCAACAAAAATCTGATGCCTGTTTCGTTCAGAGAACCTGTTAATCTTATCTTCAATAGAGGGACAATATCTTGGTCCTACTCCCTGAATACGTCCTGCGAACATCGGCGAGCGGTTAAACCCGGTTTCAAGAATACCATGCACCACTGTATTTGTATACGTAATGAAGCAACTCTTTTGCTTTTTCAAGGGCTTTGTTTCATCGGAATACGAAAATTTACCAGGTATATCATCGCCTTTCTGTTCATCAAATAAACTGTAATTCAAGCTGCGACCATCCACGCGCGGAGGTGTTCCGGTCTTCATTCGTCCAGATTCAAACCCTAAGTATTCCAATTGCTCTGTCAATCCCTTAGCTGCCTTTTCACCGGTTCTTCCACCACCAAATTGTTTTTCCCCGATATGAATCAGGCCATTTAAGAATGTACCATTTGTAAGGACAACCGCCTTGGCCGGAATAGATATGCCTAATCCTGTTTTAACTCCTTTTACGCTACCCTTATCCACCACTACTTCAGTTACCATCTCCTGCCAGAAATCCAGGTTTTTAATATTTTCCAGTTGCAAGCGCCATTCCTCTGAAAAGATCATTCTGTCATTTTGAGTTCTAGGACTCCACATGGCCGGTCCTTTAGACATATTCAGCATTCGAAACTGAATCATGGATTTATCTGAAATGATACCAGAATATCCACCTAATGCATCTATCTCCCTTACAATTTGTCCTTTTGCCACGCCACCCATTGCCGGATTGCATGACATTTGGGCAATGGTCATCATATTCATTGTAATAAGGAGCACACTTGATCCCAAATTAGCAGCCGCAGCGGCAGCCTCACAACCCGCATGACCCGCACCAACAACTATAACATCATATTCTTTAAACATATTACAAAATATTAAATGTTCCACGTGGAACACTTATATAACATAACAAGATCCGGAGGTTCCACGTGGAACTTTATACGCTTAACAAATTTAGACACTCATTTTCTTTTTTTCGCATAATCTTCTTTTCATTATCATTAGAATCCTTGTACCCCAGTAAATGCAATATGCCATGAATCATAACGCGGTGTAGTTCATCCATTCTATCCGCATTGTAAGTGAGGCTGTTTTCAAATACCCGATCAATACTTATATAGACATCGGTATCAATAAATTGATCATCGTCTGAATTGTTAAAAGTAATAATATCGGTCAGGGTATTATGGGTAAGGTATTCCTGATTAATTTGACGAAGAAATTCATCAGAGCAAAATATATAATTAACGTTTATTATTTCCCTGTTGCTTTCCAGGGAGATAATTTTTTTTATCCAATTGATTATGCTGGTTTGATTGGGGAGATTGAAATCAACTTCTTCACAAAAAAAATTGATATTGGACATTTCAGTTAATATAGAAACATAACTCTACCTCACTACCCTCGTTCTTAAAAGTGACCTCATCAGATAAATGTTTCATTAAAAATATGCCTCTGCCACTAGGTTTGTCAATATTCTCAGGTGCAGTTGGATCCGGTAGATTATGATAATCAAATCCAATGCCCTCATCCTTAATTATAAAGCGTATAAGGTTATCATTCAATGATAATGAAAGGTGTACATTTTTCTTCTTATCATTCTTATTGCCATGTCGTATGGCATTATTTACTGATTCGGTTACGGCCACCATTATATTTCCATATATGTCGTCATCAAGTTTGAATTTCTCTTTAGCATTATCTATAAAACTCTCGACGATCCTTATATTTTCATTTAATGATGGAAAATGAACCTTAATTGAATCCATTTTATTCATTATTTAAAAGAAGTCTCTAATCTATTAAAATATTCCATAACCTCCTTTTTGTAGTAAGGATTTAATTTTGGAGGTACAGTTCTTAGCAATTCTATCTCTTTTTCCTTTAATTTCAAATAATCTTCAAATTCCGGTGGTATTGGTCTGTTCAATTGTTTGGCAGATTCTGCTTCTCGCTCTTCATCCAACTCCTGTTCACGCATGGCATCTTCTGCCTGAAGTAACCGGGTCAGTATTTCTTCCTGCCTGTTAATCAGTTGCTCCGTCAATCGTTTATTAACGAGGTCTATCTCAGTTTGTTCCATTTTTCCGGCAATATCTCCAAGTTTTTGGCCATTTCCATCCATATTATTTAACTTTTCCTCTTCTTCCCGTAGTTTTCTTCTTATTTCTTCCTGTCCGGCAGCGAGTTCAGCCAATTCCTCAGATAAGGCTTTGCCTTGCTTTCCACTCTTTTTTAACTCGCTGATCTGTTCATTGAGCTGTTTTTGAAGTTCTGACATGCTGGGCTTCTTGCCATTCTTCTGACCCTGCGATGGAATGCCCATCGCCATGGCAAGCTGTTGCTGCATGGATGATAATACGTCATCAAGAAGCAATGCGAGGTTATTAATCGAAGTCATTGCGAACTGTTGTTTACCAACTGCTTGCGATTTCTTTCTCTCCCGTAATGCCACTACGCTTTCATCCATGTATTTATTCATTTCATTAACTTCCCTGGTAATAAAAGAAGATATTTGAAATACTCTTTTCGAAAGGGCAATTAAACTGTCTTCAATGACTTTTGAATCGTCTTTCAAAGCGAGTTGTCTCTGAGACAGGTTTATAAATCTCGGATCACTCTGGTTTACTGAGCGAAAATTCATCATGATGTCTTCCTGGTTGAAAGAAAGCTTTATGAGATTATCCACAATCAATCGTAAGGAATTGTAATTTTCCATCATCATTTCCATGTTGCCGCTTGATTGCATCTGTTTCATAGACTCTGAAAGTTCCTTCATTTGATCAGATGCATTTTGTTGGGATTTCGATGCGTTCTTACGTTTGTTATTCTCCAGCTGTTCCATGGCCTCCTTTTGAAAATTACTGATCTTTTCTTCTTGCTCTTTAGTAATTTGCATGGGTTTCGGAAAGGCAAGATCCTGATTAATATCAATAAGTTCCTCAAGGGATTCCCTGGTATTTTCGAAATCTTCATTTAGACCCTCCTGGTCATCCTTAATTTGTTCCAGATCATTTTTACGATCATCCGTTTCTTTAGATAATCCTTCTTGTTTTTTCTGGAGCTCATCCATTTCTTCAATCGCCTTTTCAAGCTCCACCTCAAATTTCATTCTCTTGAACAACTCCAGCGTGCGTTCCAATTCCTTTTCAAAATTATCCTGCTTGAAATCTATTCTTTCCAAAATGTTTTTTACTTCATTCAGGTCTTTCTTTTCTTCAAGTAATTTTTTCAACTCCTCAAAAAGTTTCTTGGTTTCTTCATCCAGAAGATCATCCATTAACTTCTGGAGCTGGTCCACTTTTTTTATGAGCTCCGCATCGAGTTCATTGAATTTCTCAAGCTTCATATTGTTGGCCTGGTTCAATTCCTGGAGTTTAAAAATTTCTTCATCCAATTTATCCTTATCCCTGATCATCTCATCAAGTAATTTCTGGTCCTGCCAGTTCATTTGTTTCTTGCCTTTCAGCCTGTTCTCAACTTCCTCAATTTTATCATTCAGCTCTTTGGCCATTTCTAGACTCTTATCTATCTGATTTTCAGCACTTTGCGAAGATTTTTTCAGATCTTCTTCCCTTTCTTTCTTGTCCGGAATCCTGAAATAGTATAATCCTGTCTTAGAAGATTTTCTTCCGTTTATACCATCATTATCCCTTACCTCCAGATAATATTCTATTTGATCAGAGTCTTCCAGCAATAAACTATCAAGGCTCCAGTTAAAATAAAAACCCTGGGAAGTTTTATCGGGGTCAATATTGATATTGTGATACATGCTCTCCGTACCAGACTGATCATTTTCCGCTTTGATTGTTTTATAATGAAGTCTTAAATCCGAAAATCCATGATCATCCGATATATTCCCACCTAATATCATATAATTATATAGAATTGTATCAGTATATTGTTTCACAGAAATTTGAGGAAACTCATCAGGAATCACTTCCAGTTGGTACATGATCTTATCCTTATTTCCGGCAAACTCATTAAACAGATTAACTTCGTAAGTGCTGGATTTAATTGCCTGTCCTTCAGTGATATATAGTTGATCATCTAATACTTTTGCGGCGAAGATCTCATTATCCTTTTTAAATACGAGAGAAAGACTGTCTGTAAAAAGGGTTTGAAATTGCCATTTAATATTTGTACCCTCAGGGACCTTCAATGTTCCAATATTACTTAGTCGTTCGTTTTTACGTCTTAAATATTTAGGATAAGTTAATTCCACATTAAAATTCTTAATATTCGGACGATTAACAACCCTTAAGTTATATTCCTCAGAACTGAAACCAGCCGCTTCAAATTCAAACTCAATGTTTTTGGCGACCTTTTTAAGAGAATAGGAAAAATCCGTTTTGTTTGCTGCAAAGAGTTTAATTCTTCTTTCACCAAGTTTTAAATAAACATTATCGGGTATTGTTTCACCCTCTATGGATACCTGGATATCATAATCTTCATTTTTGAAAGCTATGAGATCCCTGTTTTTTAAAATAAAACTAAAGGGAGCCACAGGTTTGTATTCTTTACTGTAGTTAACAATACGCGTACTGCTATCGGAGATGACTTTTGGAAACGATATACTTAAAAACAATACAATAATAAAAGGTATAGTAAGGTATCTCAGGTATTTCTTATTTTCTGACAGAGATATAGCCTTTTCAAATTTTATATCCTTGATATTTTCCGATTTCTGTGAAATACTGGCTTTTACAAGTCCCTGATCTTCTGGTTGCTTGTTATACAATTGGAGTATGTTCAATAGCTTATCACTGATTGAAGGGAAATAATTGCCAATTTTCCTGGCTGCTTCCTGGTCACTGATCTGCCATCGATCAATAAATATTCTTAAAACCGGTAAAAGGATCCACTGGGAAAACACATATACCAAAAGGACTATATAGGAGTAAAAAAATACTGCCCTTACGATTTGATTGAAATGACCTATGTACTCCAATAAATTGTAAAACAGAAAAGCTGTTAATAAGAGGGTAAGAGAAAGCAGAAAGCGCCTGATCAAAAAGCTTTTGTAATACTTTTTCTTATAAGAATGTATATTTCTGAATATTGAATTACCCTGCACCCCTTACTGCAATTTATTTTTCATTTGTCTAGTTCAATTGTTTGGGCATTTTAAAGTATACCTCACTGAAATCCCTGTATTGCATTGGATTGTTTGGAAAATTCTTTACGTAGGATTGGGTCAGCCTGTAACCTTCATCATACCATAAAACAACAATCGGCGCATCCTTCATTAGTTTTTTTTCGGCATTTTTAAATAAAACATTCGCTTCTTCAATACTCTTTGCATTTAATGCCTCATTAAAATACCGATCAAACTCTGAACTATTATACCTGGATATATTAGGATACGATATCCTGTCTTTATTGTTTGGAACATTCTGTCCATAAAATATCCACAGAAAGTTTTCAGCACTTGGATAATCAGCCACCCATCCTGCCCTCATTAAACTGAAATTACCCTGAAAACTTTTTTCTATCAGTTGCGCAAACGGTAAAATAGTCAATACAATATTAATATTTAAATGATCCTTTAATTGTTTTTGTATTTCTATCGCTACATTGGTGTTACGTTCTCCTTCAGGATTTAAGAACAATTCTATCTTTGGAAAGTTTTTACCATCACGGTATCCGGCTTTATCCAGAAAATACCTTGCAGAATCTACATTTAAGCTATATCCGTCAATATCCTCAATATTATAATCCGTTAGAACTGGAGGAGTTATTCCATGTATACCTGGAGCAAATCCCTCTCCATTCAAAACAAAATCAAGGATCTTTTCCCGGTCAATCGCATAATTAAAAGCCTTTCGAACATTTATATTGCTGAAAATTGTATTCTTAAGGTTGAAGGTCAAAAATTGAGTGGCCATTTCAGGAACACGTTGAAGTTCGTACTCTCTGTATTCTCCTTGATTCTCCGAAAGAGATTCATCCAAAATCTCAATAATGTGATCGGTGGGTAACCTGTATATCATATCCAGGTTTCTTTTTCTGAACTCGAATAATTCAGTTTTCTTATCTTTAATAAATTGTATACTTAGTGCATCCAGAAAGGGAAGTTGATTACCATATTCATCATAACCATGATAATTTTCATTTTTTTTCAAAATAAGTGAAATATCCTCATCCAGGCTGGCTAGCTTGAAAGGTCCGGTTCCTACCGCCTTCACGCGCATATCAAGACCGTATTTATCTTCTGCCTCCCGCGGATAAATAAAACATCCGGGCATTGACAGGTTTACCATAAATATGGAATTAGGTTCAATAAGCTTTAGCTGAATAGTATATTTATCAATTACTTTGATTCCACTTACATCAAATTCAGGGATAGCTCCGTTTCGCGTTGCTTCGTAATATTTGTTCGCACCCTCAAGAACATCCTTGAAAATGGAGGAAAATAGCTGGTTATTTATATTTTGAGTACATAATCTGGTAAAACAGTATTTCACATCCTCGGCTGTGACTTCCCTTCCTAAGCCGTCTGTAAAACAGGGATCATCATGGAAATAAACTCCTTCTTTTAATTTGATGGTGTATATTTTACTGTTTTCATCCATATCAAAATTCTCGGCCAGGGCTGGAATTACTTTTAGTGTTTCATCATCGAACTTAAAAAGACCTTCATATATCTGACAGGCGATACGATAGGAATAGGCATCCGTAATATTATGTGGAAATAAATTTTTGAGATATTCGGATTCATTAAGACGAAAAACACCACCATAATAACGGTCTCCCTTAGCCTTTTTCAATCTCAGGGAGGAATCTTCAGTTTGATCTGGTGAACTGCATGAAAAAATCAAAACTAAAATACTGGCTGATAACAATGAATATAAATTTTTCATATCCGGATAAACGTTAAGAAGTAGAACACAAAAACAAAATTATAGATACTTCATTCAATTTCTAACAAGATAGGGCAGTGGTCAGAATGAACGGCATCAGGAAAAATTGATGCCCCTGTTAAATTATGATCTAAAATCTTTGTTGTCATATGATAGTCAATTCTCCACCCCAGGTTCTTTGCCCTCGCATTGGCTCTGAAACTCCACCAGGTATAATTATGAGGTTCGCTGTTAAAAAACCTGAAGGTATCAGTAAATCCCATATCCAAAAACTTAGTAACCCATTCTCTTTCTTCAGGAAGAAAACCTGAGGAATTTTTATTAGAAACGGGATTATGAATATCAATGGGCTTATGACAAATATTAAAATCTCCTGAGATGATCAATCTGGGTATCTTTTTCTTTAAGGTATCAATATAATCATAGAAAAA
Source organism: Cyclobacteriaceae bacterium (assembly GCA_024644875.1). Lineage (GTDB taxonomy): Bacteria > Bacteroidota > Bacteroidia > Cytophagales > Cyclobacteriaceae > JAGTVG01. Next base: position 12,218 of record JAHEGY010000088.1, on the reverse strand, counting down.
ATCCAGGAATTCCATTTTAAATGATTGTCGATCATCTCCGCTTGATCCAGATGGAATATATGCCGACATAATAGAGCGATCTTTCAGGTCCATCCTAATTATGCGCCCTTCACGATCATAAATGGCATTGCCGCATCCATATTCTATATGATCCGGTTCAAGCCTTGACAAAATAGCCACACCACTGTATCCTTTCTTTTCTGCAGTATGAAGGTATACCTTATAGCCTAAGGATTCAAATGAAGCAATATCAACCTGCGATTCCTGAGCTTTTAATTCCTGAAGGCATATTACATCCGCATCTGTTTCTTTAATCCATTTCAGTAATCCTTTATTTAAAGCAGATCGGATTCCGTTTACGTTATATGAGTATATTCTCATTGCCATCTTATTTCATTATCAAAGTATTCAATAATATGCATTTTTAATAATTTCTCCTGATCTAACATATCCACATGAGGTAATTTCTTGATCAGCTTCCAATGCGGCCAACCGTCTTCATCCAAACCTTCAAGGGTATAATAGCCGGAAATACTCATCAATTTGCATATAGCAATATGTATTAAATCCTGCTTCTGTTCCTTGGAAAAGCGTTTTTTCCCTTTTCCCAACTCGCGAACACCGATTAGAAAAAGAACGCTGTTAAGACCACCTGGGCGCTTACCAACAGCCTTTTCGAGGTGGTCAAGGACGAGTTCCCATTGCCGGTATAGTTCAAGATCTTTTTTAAACATGCTTGTTCAATTCATCCCAGTATTCAACGGCTTTTCGTAAATGAGGGATAACAATAGTGCCACCTATTAATGTGGATACCGACATTGCTTCGATGATCTCTTCAGTATTGAATTTTAACTCAAAGCACTTCCCGAGGTGATATTTTACGCAGTCATCACAACGCAGAACAAGGGAAGCAGTAAGACCGATCAATTCTTTGGTTTTTTTATTCAGATGTCCATCCATAAAAGCATTCGTATCCAGATTATAAATCCTTTTTATGACCTTGTCATTGGATTCAAGAAGCCTTTCATTCATCCTGCTTCGATAATCATTGAATTCTTTTACCTTATTCATTACATTTATGTTAACAAGCAAATATATTCTATTCAACCAGTATTTCAAGACCTTTATGATAAAGGATCTTTTTTCCTTAATGTATCCCCATACCTGTGCCCTGTGTAATGCGGGCCTAGCCCGGGGGGAATATATGATCTGTACCAGGTGCGACTTCCGATTACCAAAATTCCGAAACTGTGATGAATCAAATTCATTCTTGCCTCTGCTTTCAGGAGCTCATCTTTATTCCTTTTTATATGCTTTTATCAAATATTATAAAAAGGGGATAGGTCAGAAGCTCCTGCAGAAAATAAAATATGATAATAAACCAGATCTCGCATTCTTCATTGGAAACCGACTGGGATTAGAATTTATTCCTCCAAATCCTGGATTTGAAATGATCCTGCCAGTACCCCTGCATAAGAAAAAGCTCAAAAAAAGGGGTTATAATCAAGCAGATTTTTTTGCTAAAGGGATTTCAGATTCAACTGGAATTAAATGGTCACCTGATGTTATTTGCAGAATAAAAAATAATCCATCACAAACAAATAAATCAAGAATGGAACGAATCAAAAATGTTGAAGGTATATTCAATGTTGAAAAGATTGATTTAATTATTTCAAAGAAGATATTGGTTGTTGATGATGTAATTACAACAGGTGCAACATTATTGGCCTGTTCTGAAGTTCTGGAAGAGGCCGGAGCACATGTCGTTGGAGTGGCCTCTATAGCCCTGGCCAAAGGATAGCTGTAAAATAAAACCCAGATTATTGATTATTAATTCCTAAATCTTTAGGCGCCATCATTATACAAGGTCTTTTCATTTTTAATATGTGAATGATCGCATTGAGGATTGTCCGGATTCTGAAGAAATTTAAATGGAAATGGAGTTGCCTTTTTAGCGATATAACTTCTAGTCTATCTTACTGCCCCTTATCTCATTCCCAGGGTCAAGCTGTTCAGTTAAACTAAACAAATTAACCCAAATTACAGTCTGGCACAAAAGTAAAAGGCTGTCCTTCTGAGACAGCCTAGTATATAATGGTATAATTTTTTTTAATAATTCGAGCCAGCCCGTATCATAGCACATCTGAATCCTATGGTTGCGGTGGCAGAATCTTCAGAAAGGAATCTTCTGGTACCAGGTGCCATCCAATAGGCTATATCAGCCCAGGAACCTCCCTTGTATACTCTGGCACGGTCACTGATGAGGGATTGCTTGCCTTGATAATCGTACCATGTTTCTGGATCGTCTATGTTCGCATTTTGCGTGGCATTCCTGTCTGCCGGACTTCTACGAACCGGATTTAAATCCTGAACATCCTGGAATGATAAGGGTCGGTAAACATCAAGTACCCACTCATTTACATTACCTGCCATATTATACAGGCCGAAGTCGTTTGGTGGGTATTCATATATATACGCGGTGATCATTGCACCATCGTTCAATTTACCGGCAATACCTGCATAATCACCCCGTCCTCTTTTAAAGTTGGCAAGGAAAAATCCCATTTCTTTACCATAAGGATTTCGTAAGGCATGTCCATCCCATGGATATACCCTGTTATGCGTTTGGTTTTCATCCATCCATTGCGTACCAATCATAGCCAGTGCAGCGTATTCCCATTCTGCTTCTGTTGGAAGCCTGTAATCAGGAAGAACAACACCCGTCTCAAGAGGAATTCGACCTCCTGTTTCTGCCGGAAGATCCTCTAATCCTGCATCAGCAGCTAATTTCTGGTTGACAACAGCAGTTCTCCAGTTACAATAATCTATAGCCTGTCTCCAGGTTACACCTACGACAGGATAAAACCTAAATCCTGGATATCGGAAATAATGATTCTGATATGGATCATTAAATGCAAGGTCTCTTGCCCATACCGTAGTATCCGGGAGTGCTGATTCATAAGATACCCTTGGAGAATCCAACTTCACATAATGCAGATACTCAAGCCAGTGGATATTTGCCACTTCCGTTTCATCCATATAGAAAGATGCAACGGTAACGGTTCGTTCTACATTATCCCGCCACGTAAGGATATCCTCTTCATAGGCTCCCAGAACGGTTCTTCCCCCTTCAATAAACACAAGATTCGGCCCTTCTGGTTGGCCCCGGTACTCAGCTACCTGAAAACCTTCCTCAGAATTATATTCAAGACCGGTTGCAGTACTATATTTACCAGGATTAGTAGCCGTGGGCGTGCCGCCCTTTTTGCCACATGAAAACATAATAACAGCTATCGCTGCTATAGTTAATATGGACCTAATGGAATGAATTAAATTTTTCATACACAAAATTTTATTCAAAATCTTAACACCTGTTTAATTTGATAATTATTTGCTGAAGCCTGTACATCAGCGGTCAAATCTGTTAAAATCCGACATCTACATGCCGAAAAAATCGAGACAATATTACATGAAAAACCAACTATATGTTAAATTTTTTATGAAATATTTTAATTTTCAAAGATTCTATAACCGAACCTTTCATATATATAATAGTATAAATTGCAAATTATTGTGTTCACCCTAAGAAATTTCAATCATTTCCTTTAAAGTATTTTTAGCCTCCACTACATTGCCCAGATCTTTGATGATCAATTGGGGCCTGTTTTTAACTTCTTTCAGAGAACATTTAGATGAATTATTTTTTATATAATTCAGGATTTTTCCAAAGGTTTCTGAGTTATAGAACACAGCATTATCGGGATCAATGAACTGTGCTTTTAGGGTATTGTTTTTTATAGTTAACTTTTCCATTCCCAATTGCTCGGCAATCCACCTTATCTCAACCGTTTCAAAAAGAGTTTTCACTTCTGCAGGAATTGGGCCAAAACGGTCTTTTAATTCAATGGAAAACTTATATAAAGATTCTTCAGAGTCAATATTATCCAGGCGCGAATATAAATTAAGTCTCTCTGTGATGTTGGTCACATAGTTCTCCGGGATCAACATTTCAAAGTCCGTTTCTATAATACAATCTTCTGAAAGCAACTTAGCCTTTTCTTTAAGATCTTCCTCAAATAAATATCTGAATTCACTCTCCTTAAGTTCGTTTACAGCATCATCCAGTATTTTATGATAAGTATCGAAACCAAGATCATTAATGAAACCACTTTGTTCGCCTCCCAAAAGATTGCCGGCCCCGCGAATATCAAGATCGCGCATGGCCACCTTGAAGCCATCCCCTAGTTCTGAAAATTCCTCAAGGGTTCTTAATCTTTTCCTTGCTTCGGCAGTTAGGCCCGAAACGGGTGGTGATAATAAGTAACAGAATGCTTTTTTATTCGACCTGCCAACCCGTCCTCTCATTTGATGAAGGTCGGCAAGACCAAACATATGTGAATGGTTAATGATAATCGTATTCGCATTTGGAATATCTAGACCCGATTCAATAATATTCGTGGAAACCAGTAAATCATATTCCCCTTCAATGAATTTCAGCATTTTTCTTTCAAGTTGATCCCCCTTCATCTGTCCATGTGCTACAGTAATCCTGGCTTCAGGCACTAATTTTAATACGATGTTGGCAATTTCTTCAATATCTTTAATCCTGTTGTGAACGAAAAAGACCTGGCCACCCCTCCGCAACTCAAAACTTATGGCATCGCGGATCAACTCTTCATTAAAAGTATATATTTCTGTGGTTACGGGTTGCCTGTTTGGTGGTGGCGTTCCAATGATACTCAGGTCCCTTGCTCCCATGAGTGAAAAATGCAAAGTTCTTGGAATGGGCGTAGCCGTCAGCGTTAGTGTATCAACATTTACTTTTATTTCCTTGAGTCTTTCCTTTACACCAACACCAAATTTCTGTTCTTCATCAATTATTAATAACCCGAGGTCATTAAACTGGATATCTTTATTTACCAGGCGATGTGTTCCTATGATAATATCTGTTTTTCTTTCCTTGATCCTATCAAGGATTTTTTTAGTTAAACTTGCCGACCTGAAACGGCTGATGTAATCGATTTCAACGGGAAAATCTTTCAAGCGCTCTGTAAAGGTTCTGAAGTGCTGAAAAGCCAGGATGGTTGTGGGTACCAGGATTGCAACCTGTTTATTGTCACAAACTGCTTTAAAAGCTGCCCGGACAGCAACCTCCGTTTTACCAAAGCCTACATCCCCACACACCAGTCTGTCCATAGGATGGCTACGGACCATATCAGCTTTAACATCTTCAGTTGACCGGGCCTGATCCGGTGTGTCCTCAAAAATGAAGGAAGATTCAAGTTCTGCCTGCAAAAAACTATCCCTACTGAAAGAAAATCCTTTTGTTGCTTTCCTCTGTGCATAAAGTTTGATCAGATCTGAAGCTATATCCTTAACTTTGCTTTTTACTTTTCGCTTTTTAATCTCCCATTCCTGCGTTCCCAGTTTACTCATAACAGGGGGATTTCCTTCCTTTCCTGAAAACTTGGATATCTTATGAAGTGATTGTACACTCACATATAACAGGTCGTCATCTTTGTATATAAGTCTCAACGCTTCCTGTTCCTGTCCATTAATTGTTATTTTGTCTAATCCTACGAACCTGCCAATTCCATAATCGATATGTGTTACATAATCACCGGGTTGAAGCGTTTGAAGCTCTCGAAGCGTAATAGACCTTGACTTCGAATATTTTCGCTTTGTTTTATATTTATGAAATCGGTCAAATAGCTGATGATCGGTGTATAATGCAATTTTACATACATCGTCAATAAACCCGTTCCTCAATTCGACCGGGATGGATTCAAACCTGACCAGTGGATTGATCTCTTCAAATATGGTAGAAAGCCTGTTAATTTGACTTTCTGAATCAGAAGAAATAATATTACTATATCCCTTCTCCTGATTTTCAAGCAGATTTTGACTGAGCAGTTCAAAATTTTTATTGAAGGAAGGCTGACTTCTGGAAGAAAAATCAATTTTAATGGATTTAGGTAAATAGAACCTGTTTCCAAATTCAACAATACTGAATTCCTGGATCTTATCCGAAAATGACCCTGCTGATTCAAATAAATCCTTTGGGGGTAATACAACCGCGGTCTTTCCACTTTGGTCAACTACGCGGTCAAACAGGGATACCGCTTTATCATAGTATTTTTCGATTATATCCAAAGTAAGGCTGTAATCCTTTATCCAGATCTTGGTATTTCTGGGGAAAAAAGACAGAAATGAATCCATTGATTCCTGTTGAAGCCGGGTCTGAACATTAGGGATCAGGTGGATTTCTTTTAAATAATCCACCGACAATTGTGAATCTGGATTAAAGGTCCTGATGCTTTCAATTTCATCTCCGAATAATTCAATCCTGTAGGGAAGTTCATGTGCATATGAAAAAATATCCATGATACCCCCACGGATTGAGAACTGACCAGCTTCATAGACGAAATCAGTCTTTTCAAAATCGAATGAAATCAGCTGTTCATTGAATTTTTGAATATCAATAATATCCGATGTCCTTAGCGTTAATGTATTTTGTAATAATGACCTTTTATTAATTACTTTTTCTGCCAGGGCTTCAGGATATGTTATAATCAATTCTCCCTTTGCAACTTTATGGTTGATCCTGTTCAAAATCTCTGCCCTGAAAAGAACATTTGCATTTTCAATCTCATGAATGTCATAGGGTCTTTTGAAGGATTCAGGAAAAAGAAAAATATCCCGTGCGGGTAGTAAATTTTGAAGGTCGTTTTGAAAATATGCGGCTTCTTCCTTATCATGGAGTATAAAAAGATCATTCTGGTGATTTATATGGTGAATGGTAGAAGCAATAACAGCATCCAGGCTTCCTTTAATACCTTTCAGCTGAATATTTTGCTTGTCGTTTGGTTTTACAAGCTTGGCAACCGACTGTGTATAACTGTCATTTATATACGATTGAATGAATTCCTTATGTGTCAAAGCGTATAACTTTTCCGCAAAAATATAATCAATATGATGAAATCCCGGATATAAAGAAATTTTCTTTAATTTAACAGAACCATTATGATGAAAATTTAGTTTAATATTATTATCTGTAAGAATTAATAAAAATTTTATGTAAAAGAGTGATGGATAAAAAGGAACTGAAGGAAGGAAGACATGTATTGAAAGGATTAAAGAAGCTTGAGAAAATCCATCCTCATAAGCTAATTACTTTCCTGTTTCTGTTTGGCATTTCCCTGATATATAGTTATCTCCTGATTTCCGTTACTATTGAGTCTATCATCGGGAATGATTCCGGAACCAATTTACAATTCCCCAAGTTTTATATAGTTGCTTCCTTTCTTATAATAGGTGCCTTATTCGTACCTGTGGGATTATTGCAGGCATTTAAGACGGAAAATCTTTTTCAGATACGAAAAAAGGTTTTTGGTTTATTTCTTGCCGGTGCCATATTCTTAGTTTTCCAGGGTATTGGGTGGCTGGAACTTATCTTTCAGGGTTTCAATTTAAAGTCCAACTATATTAGTACCTATTTATATCTTATTACTGGCTTTCATATGGTTACGGTCCTGATAGGAAATGGAGCTATAGCCATCTATTTATACCTGACCAGGAATGTATACCATGATGGAGTTGCCAGGTTAATATTCTTTACATCACCCTATGAAAAAACGAAACTTGAGATCATTCACAATTATTGGGTATTTGTGTGTATTTCATGGATTTTTATTGTAACATGGCTGATATTTCTATTATAATGGATTAAAATGATCTTGCTTTTTTTTCGTTTGCTGATTTTTTTTCAGGACGATTTCCCCATAATTCTTAGTACTTACGATCAGAATACAAATGCAATAATCATATTTGCACCTGACAACCGTTCTGGTCAGTACATGGAATCCATCTCCAGGTTGACAAAAGATCCCCTGGGTCTTGATCAAAGGAATATCTTGATATTCGAAATTTTTAAAACCGGGGGAATAGGGCCTGGTGGCGAAGCACTTTCAGAAGAACAGGTCACTTCAATCAGGGAATATTACTTAATTCATGGTGGTGATTTTTCAGAAGTTTTGGTCACCAATAATTTCAAAGAGATTTATAGGTCTGATGTTCCTGTTGAAATAAACGATGTTTTCCGTTATTTTGATCAAATAGAATAATCAGGCGTTTTTGTAATACCTGTAAAATACTTTTTCAATATCATCCACAGATATTATATGCCTTGGTGTATCAACAGCCTTTTCAATTATTTCATTGATCGCTTCTTTTTTCAACTTCATTTTCAACCCCAGTTTTGTGCAAAAGTCTCTTTCTTCAGTAGAAATAATACGGTCGATACCCATTAATACAATAAGTCGATGGTACTGCATCATTAACTGGTACATGTCATCTGGTGGCGAAAAATGCACTTTATTGCTTTTCCTTTTTACTTCAGTCAAATCTTTACGACTAATACCGAGCCTGTCAGCCACAGAGTTTATAAAATTGATCTCATTTAAATTCTCTCTTCCATCAATCCTTGATAGTTTTATCAAATCGTTCAAATGACTGATCTTTTCCACATAAATATTATCCATCTAAAAATTTGTTAAATTGAAAACAGACTTTAAATAATCGCTGTAATTTTGAAAACCTGATCTACTGGATTAAAAATATAATTTGTCCTTTGGATCAATAACGGATAAAGAATTAAAATATTTAAATAAATAATAAATTGTTACAGACAAAATGAACATTCAGGATTATGAAATTATAGTTGTTGGCGGGGGGCCAAACGGGCTGGCATGCGCTATAGAAGCTTTGAATATGGGATTAAAGGTTTTAGTTCTTGAAAAAGGGACCATAGCAGAATCAATCAGGCGATATCCAAAACAAATGACTTTCTTTTCAACGGCTGATAATATTGCCATCGGGAATATACCCTTTACCATTGATAAGCCAAAAGCTACTCGGGAGGAGGCCTTAAATTATTACCGTAAGGTCGTCGAATTTTATAAACTACCGATCCGCCTTTTTTGTACAGCTGAAAAGATCAGAAATGAAAATGGTAATTTTCATATCGACACATCAACCGGAGATACTTATGTGGCCAAATATCTTATATTATCTACAGGATATTTTGATTTTCCCAGAAAGTTAAACGTTCCTGGCGAGCAACTTCCGCATGTAAAGCATTATTATGATGAACCATATCCTTATGTACATCAAAAAGTAACCATTATTGGAGCTGGAAATTCTGCTGTTGAATCGGCCCTTGACCTCTACAGACATGGTGTTAATGTTACTTTATTGGTTCGGGGAGAAACCATGAAAAAAACTGCTAAGTATTGGTTGATCCCGGATCTTATAAACCGAATTAAGGAAGGAAAGATCAAAGCTATATATCAACATCATGCCATCGAAATTAATGAAAAACATGTTATAGCTAAAAGTAATGACGGCGATAATAAGGTGGAAATAGAATCGGATTTCGTATTCATTTTGACTGGATATTTGCCGGACATCGATCTATTGGAAAAATGTGGTATAAAAATCAACCCTGAATCAAAGGAACCGTTTTATAATGAAAGAACATTCGAGACGAATGTTCCTAATCTTTATATAGCCGGTACTCTAACGGCAGGCATACGTACAGAAAAAGTATTTATCGAGAACGGGCGCCTGCATGGAATAAATATTGTAAAAGATATATTGGAAAAGGAATCTAAAGATCATTAAGGTCAAAATCCGTTTTTCCATCAACCGGAACATTTATTCTTATCCCGTAAGCTTTAATTTTGATATTTCCTTTATATGACAGAACCTGTTTTTTGCCAAGAAGGGCATTAATGGCTGAAGAAATTACATTAGTATTAAGGTCAGCCATGGAAAAGCGTATCTCTACCGGTACAGTAAAATGCTCATTTTTTTCAATTTTCAGGTTGTAGACTCTTGTGAAATTCGTGATTGGTTTGTCATTCAGTAAAACATCGATATCTGCTTTTTTTAAGGTAATACGGTAATTGTTTGGGTTATAGAAGTTCACATTTGCTGTTATCGTAACGGAATTACTGCTTCTATCAATTATTTCTATTTCATCCACCGATTCATATACCGGTGCTTCGACCTTTTTACAGGAAAAGGCTGCAATTAGGATCAGAATATATAAGAGACTTGATCTGTAGACTTTATTCATTTTTATTTTGATTGCAATAAACCTGCCAAATACCAATGGAATTAATATGTAATACCATCCTTCAAGTCCATAATTTGTTCCCATTCCGGATCTTCGGTGACAAGGAATATTTCTTTATGAGGGTCAAATATAATCTGATCATATTTGACAGGTATAATAAACACACCACTTGAACTGAAAACTCCAGACAACTTTTTACGTTCAGCAATTACATATCCATTATCAAGATCTAAGATAGATTCATATTTCGGATAAAACATTAATTCACCAAGATTGTTTATCAGCCCGTATTTGGAATTCAGTACACAAATATAATTTCCATTGTGTAATCTAAATATAGAATCATAGTCAAATGCAATAACTGTTTTTCCGGAATCACTTAAAATACCGTATTTATTATTTTTCTGAGCTATAGCCAGCTTTTCTTTAAACAGACCGATTTGATCGTAATATGGTTGTACCACAATTTCCTCTTGCTTATTAATAGCACCCCATCTATTCAGGATCTTAATATTTGCCATACCGTTATTAAACAGTCCTATACCTTCATATCGATTGGCAATTCGAAGTTTCCCGTTCAAGTCAACAAATCCATAATATCCATCGATCTTTACACCAATATAATCTTCATTATACCCTAAGATCTTCTCAAAACGCTTATCATCTTTAAACATAATCTGTCCTGAAATATCCACAATACCCCATCCTGATTCATTTTTAAATAAGAAAGCAGAATCCTGAACAATAGGACCTACGAATAAGTTGTTAACCTTCAGCAATTGGTTAAAATTCTTATCAATAAGACCAAAATTGCTTTCAAAATCTTCTTCAATAAAGCCCGTTCTGAATGGTTTAAGGTAATTTTCAGAAGTAAATAATTCATTTCCCCATTTACTGATGACACGGCTTTGAAAATAAGAACTGATCAGATAATCCCCATTTTCCAGAAGGAAGACGTCTCCCTTCTGAGGGTATACCTTCCATTCGCCATATACATCAACTACCCCCGTTTCTCCGTAAAAATCAACAAGGAAGAGGTTATTCATCTTTGTGTAGATCGAATCATATTTACCAAAGACCTTTTCCTTACCATAATTATCAATGATTCCCCAGAATCCATTCTTCTTGAAGGCAATATTCTGATGATCAAGATGATATAATGCTTCAAATTCCTGGGAAGAAAGTATCATACCATATAAATCGGATAAAGACCAGCCATCCTGGTGGGTCTTTTTCAGGTATAAAAAAAACCTGTTTCCTGAGATTTTTATAGCATCATAATTCGCTTTTAGGATGGTATCTCCTGTGTAATTAATTACACCGAATCTATTTTTCGATTCAAAAAGGGCCAATGAATCGTTTAAAAACTGAATTTCTGAATTTTTTATTTTGAATATCTCCTCACCATTATCTCTAATAATAAAACTGTAGTTCAATCTTTCTGCTTTGTAATATCCGGAATCAATAGGTATTACCTGATCATAACCCAGGGTATCAAATGATTTGCCATCGTCCGATAACAATTTCCAGTTCCTCGATGGCAGGCCATTTATTATACCATTTTCACTTAAAGTAAATTCCTGAAATTTCATCGGGGCGATCTCGTCTCCTTTAAAATCGATAAGGCCTTTGTTACCATTTTTAGAGATTATCAATAAGCGATCTGCAAAAATTTCAACATCGTCAATTTTAATATCTAGAAGCAAAGAGCCTGCCGGATCGATAAGGTCAAGGTCCTGATCAATATTTTGTAAAGCAAAAATGTTATTTGTAATCCTGAAAGCAGAGAAATAATCAAATGGAATAAGCAATTCGTTTTTATGGCTGATAACAGCATATAGAATATCTTCATCTATCTTTTTGCTTACGATGAAGTTGCTTCCAAAACATTCAATGGAATTATACTTGAAGTTTATTAATGTCTTACCGGATGGATTAATCAAACCAAACAATCTGTTAAGTTTATAGGTATCCGGAATTGAAGCAATTATAGATTTGTTTCCAGGATAAAGGTCTTTAAACTTTGCAGTGGTCAGTTTTGAATTTTTGAGATTTATCAATCCCCATTGCTCTTCAATTT
>JAHEGY010000182.1 GCA_024644875.1 Cyclobacteriaceae bacterium | reverse complement strand
GCATAAAAGGGCATATGCCGGTATTGCCTCGGGAGCTGACAAGTTCCTTAATAAATGATTATGGACTTCCTGAGTACGATGCCAGTATATTGACAGAAACAAAGGAAATGGCCAACTATTTTAAACGGGTTTGTGAAGGAACCAAAAACTATAAATCCGCTTCAAACTGGATCATGGGGCCTGTCAAGTCTTATTTGAATGATAATAATGTCCCTATCACCGATTTCCTATTAGAAGCCGCTCAAATCGGAACAATAATTCGACTGGTTGATGAGAAGGTCATATCTCACGATTCAGCTTCTAAATTAGTTTACCCTGCTTTACTTAAAGATCCTGAATTGAATATTAAAGCTTTTATTAAGGAAAAAAGATTGGATGCCACCGTTGGTTCTGAACAGTTGGAGGAGATTGTTCAATCTGTGCTGGAAGAACTTCCGGATAAAGTGGAAGCATATAAAAAGGGAAAAAAGGGTTTGATCGGTCTGTTTGTGGGTGAGGTTATGAAACGGACCCGGGGAAAGGCTGACCCTAAAATCACCAATGATCTTCTCAGGGAGGCACTCAAATGATTTTTTTTATGTAAACTTACATTTCTAATTAAAGTTTGCACGTATGAGAATGTTTTCTGCAGTCATTATTTTATTCAGCCTGTTGTCATGTACTTCAGCTAATAAAAAGAATTCCGATGATGTAACTATAAGTGGTAAAATTGAGAACATAGGTGTTGGGGAAGTGGTTCTCGAGCATTATACTGGTCAATATCTGGATGTGGTTGATACCTTGACGGTAAACGAGGATGGCAGTTATTTTTCTACCTACAAACCTTATGAACCAGGATATTACAGACTTAATTTCTATCAGACTCAGTTCGTAAACATACTGTTTACCGGGAATCCCATAGTTGTTAATGCTGATGGAAGTAATCCTACCGCCTCTTTTGAGATCCTTAACTCAGAGGAAATGACCTCTTTAACCGAGTTGAATTCCATTATGGAGAAATTTCAGGCGGATGCTCAGCAACTTAACACTGAATTTGGTGCAGCTTCGAGAGAAAAGGATGATGAAAAAATGGAAGAACTCAGGGATAAATTCATTGAAATGCAGGCAAGTACCAATGACTTAATTAAGGCTAAGATCCGCGAAATGGGTTCATCATTAGCTGTTCTGCAGGCTGTGAATTATATAGACAAAGACCAGGAATTTCCCTTCATTGACAGTATTGCTACGGTTGTTAATACTGAAATTCCGGATTACAAGATCAAGAGAGATTTTATTGAAGAGATCGAAAAACTCAGAAAGCTGGCTGTCGGCTCACCGGCCCCCGATATTTCATTACCGGATCCGGACGGGAACATCGTAAAACTGTCATCTCTCAAAGGATCTTATGTTTTAATAGATTTCTGGGCCTCCTGGTGCGGTCCCTGCCGTAAGGAGAATCCCAATGTGGTGCGGTTGTACCAGCAATACCATGACCAGGGTTTTGAGATTTTTGGTGTATCATTAGACAGAAAAGCCGAAGACTGGGTGAAAGCCATTAAGGATGACGGCCTTACCTGGGTTCAGGTCTCGGACCTTAAATATTTTGAATCAGAAGCAGCAAGGGATTATAACATCAATGCTATCCCGGCCACTATTCTCCTGGACAGGGATGGGAATATAATTGCCAAGAACCTCAGGGGTAAAATGCTGGAGGACAAACTGGCCCAACTGTTCTGATATTTCCGGTTTATATAGCACTCAGGTCCTATAGTACTCAGGTCCTATAGCACTCAGGTCCTGTGGCACCCCACTACCGTAGCACTCAGATTTCATAACCTATAGTGTTCAGATCCCATAGCCCCTGGTGTTCAGATCCCATAGCCCCTGGTGTTCAGAGCCCATAGCCCCTGGTGTTCAGAGTCTGTAGCCCCTGGTGTTCAGATCCGGTAGATTAATTTTAATTGTTCCCAAAGCTTTATTTTTAATGATCTGTTCTGGTTCAGGTCATTTAAAGAATCACAGGCTACGAATTGATTTCCATTAATCATGTTGATCATATATTTTTCCACTGCAAACGAGGCACTTAGATTTTCTGGCACAGCGGTTAGAAAAGCAATTACAGGACAATCTATAAAACTTTTAACTTCCAGTTTATCAAATTCATCCCGGAATACCATTTCAACAGAATCCAGACTCAGATTCACGGATTGAAGAATATTGGCCAGGAGATCCATATGTCCGGGGGCCATTGATGTTTGATCATCATAATCCAGAAGCAATACCGTAATATCCTGGTACCTTTTGGCCGGTTTATTATCCCCGGAGCTGCCGGGAACTGTAGTATTCTCCTCATCCAATGACTTATTTCCATCTTCCTTTATGTCTGTTTCAGCAGCAACATTTGATTTAGTTGACCTATCCGGCATTTGCCTGCCATCCTTTTCCGGAGATTCTTCAATATTTCTATCTTCGACAACAAGCGGTTCATCGCCAGGTGTAACGGTGGTCTTCTCATCAACAATATAAATTTCTTCGTCTATAAGATATTTTAGAAACATTTCATTCTCTTCCATAGTTCGAATTATTCATGTATTTATTTCTTAACCTATTTCCCCCATCCAAATTTCCCAACCAGCGGAACAAAACTAAAATAGTCAAAATATTCCTTCGAAATCTTAGATTCAGACTTTTTAGTGACTTTCACCATCCTCTGAAGATTGCTGTCTCCAACCGGTACGACCATAATACCACCAATTTGAAGTTGATCGATGAGCGGTTGTGGAAGGGTAGGGGCTGCTGCAGTAATTAATATTTTGTCAAAGGGTTTAAAAGCGGGCAATCCTTTAGTACCGTCTCCACAGAAAAAATGAGGTTTGTAACCCATTGAAGGGAGAAATTTTTTAGTTCGTTCATACAGTTTCCTGATATATTCTACAGTATATACCTCTGCACCCATCTCCATCAGAATACATGCCTGGTATCCTGAGCCAGTACCTATTTCCAGAACCTTATCCCCTTTCCTGATCTCAAGTAACTGGGTTTGAAATGCTACGGTGAATGGCTGTGATATGGTTTGACCTTCACCAATTGGGAAAGCTTTATCCTGATAGGCATGCTCCAGGAAAGCTTTGTCAAAGAAATAGTGCCTTGGAACTTTGCCAAGAGCTTCCAAAACATTCTCGTCTGTGATGCCCTTGCCCTCTACTATTCGAACAAGCTTTTTTCTCAATCCCCTGTGTCTGTAACTATCTTCCAGCATCTTTATTTAATGATGTGATAAAGTTACCGTAATTGCTGAAATATTTTTAAACTGTCAGCTTGTATTTTGGAGGTAATTTTGAATAAATTATAAATAAGAGGAGCCCCACTAAATACCCTATAAGTCCACCGACCAGTATGTCCCCAGGAAAATGGACGCCTACATAGATCCTGCTGTAGGCTACAAGACCAGCCCACACAAAGAGGATCGAGGTGTACTTAAAATATGATCTGAAAAAAAGGAATAACAATGTCGCGAGGGCAAAGGAATTAGAGGCATGGGATGATGCAAATCCATACAAGCCCCCACATCCATCAACTACATGTACAAGATCGGATATAGAAGGATCGTGGCAGGGCCTTAAACGTTCAAAGAAGGGTTTCATAAAGCTTGAGGTAAACTGATCCGAAATAGTAATCGCAAGAATTATAAACAGAATAGGGATAAAGGCTTTCTGTTTATATTTCCAGAACATCCAGATTATGATCAAAAGATAAAATGGATACCAGGTCTCCTGGTATGTGATCCAGTGCATCAGGAAATCAAACACGTCATTGTGTAATCCGTTCAGGAAAAGGAAAAGAGATTCATCAATGTTTTTTAAGTATTCAATCATTGGTTTTAAATCAATACCTGGTAAATCTAAGTATATATATCAGGCCCATCAGTGCCTTTGAGTTTTGGTATTAGAATGGATATCCAATGGCCAGGTTAAATATTACTTTATCCACACCTGTTATCCAGTCTGTATTGTACTGGGTGAACCATCGGTATCCCTGTGGTAGTGCCGGATCATATACCCTGAAGCCCACATCCAGTCTTAAAAGCAGAAAGGTAAAATCAAATCGACCTCCTATACCTGCACCAATCGCAATTTCCTTATAGAAACGGCGTATATCAAAACTCGAACCGGGACGTTGTCCTTCTTCAAACGTCCATACGTTTCCGGCATCCACAAAAAGAGCTGTATGAAAAAATCCGACAACCTGCGTCCTTAACTCAAAGTTGGCCTCAAGCTGAATTTCACCGGGTTGTTCAAAATTGTCATTATAGTTCAGGATCGAGCCGGTGTCAGTAAAAATTGTATCAATATTTGCATAAGATCCAGGGCCAAGACGTCGCGGTCTCCATGCCCGGTTACTATTGCTGCCACCACTGAAAAGGTATTTCTCATAGGGTAGTACTTTGCTTCCACCATACGATTTGGCGACTCCGGCCCTCAGCCGGTAAGCAATTTTGGTTTTCGGTGATATAGACTGGTATTTCCGGTAATCGGCAACAAATTTTACATATTTATATAATTGAAGACCGGATGAGTCTTCATAATCGATATTAAAGGCATTCAGTACGCTACCGCCAGCTTCGATTGTGTATTTCAGGAATGCTGCTTTCCGGCTTAGATATGAAGTATATTGATTAAAGTTTATTGTTTTTGAGAAGCGTGATGAAAGGACCAGTGATGGCGTAAAAGTTCGCCAGAAATTATTTCCCCGCTCCCTGATCTCATCAAGGGCCTGCTGGAATAGAGAATCCTGTATTGTTGACCGTATGAGACTGATGTCGGCAATGCGGACACTGAACAATTTCTCAAGATCTTTTTGCCACGAATAGTTAATATATGCATTAAATCCGGCCCTTTTATACTCATTTCGATTGGTATAGGCAAAACCAGATACGATACTGGTTTTGGGGTTAAACTGTCCAAATTTTGATTTATATCTATTACTTATAGGTAACAGGAATTGAGGAAAGATAAGAGTCATGAATGCACCTGCTTCAAGGCTTGTGTAGACTTCCGACCTGTCCGTGGCAGAAGCTACCCCTTCATACCCGATCGTACCTGATATCTCAATATTTTCCAGTCCCCTGAAAATGTTTCTGCTCTTTAGGGTAAGATTATAAAAGGGTCCCGGAAGTCCTTCCGTGACATTTACACCCGCTTCGTTAGTCATCTGGTATTTCTTCAGGGGACTGGTAAAAATATTTGCTATAAAACGGTTGTCAATAGTGTCATAGTTGATATTCACAAATTTGAAGTTATCCAGGTTCAGCAACTGACGCTGAGATTCCAGCATATCCTTGCGGCTGAATCTTTGTCCCGGATATAGGAATACCCTACGGTCGAGAATCTTTTTTGAATAATTATCTTCAATGTATTTATAGGTTATCCCATTATATACCTCATGGAATCTTTTCAGGTTTCTCGATGTGGAGCTTACATCAGTAGTGAAAACCACTGAATCAATGGTATATATCTTGTGATTGGTATTAGCAGAGGGTTTCAGGATTTTTAATTCAATGGCCATTTTATAATCGCCAACCGTTGTATCCACAACATAATTTATATACTGCCTGCTGAAACCATAATAACCGTTATTTTGCAATAATTCTTCAATTCGCGCCCTTTCATCCGTCAGGTTCTCCTGGTTATATCTGTCACCGGTTTTTAGAAGACTTTCTTCAGCACTTGCATAGGTCAGGCTGTCAATGTTTTTATCTCCTGTATTGTAAATGATACTGTCAATTATATGTGGTTTCCCTTCATTGATCAGGTAGGAAATAAATACCAGTTTTTTTTCAACCCGCATAGCAAGTTTGGTTTCTGCATCGAAAAATCCCTGGGTATTCAGATACGTATTGATCTGCTCAACGGTGGCTTCAGCCAGGATGTCGTCGTAAATGGCCAGTGGTTCTCCCAGACGCATTAAAAAATTACCCTCATTGATCGTCCGATCGATTTTATCCAGTTTCTTGGTTTTCTTTTTTGTTAGTTTGCCTGCCTTTTTAGGCTTTTCAGTATTATAAAGGGCTATTTTTTCGTCGTATTTTGCACCGGTAAGTTCTTTCTTTTTATTTAACTTATCGATGTCAAAGGATTTCATGCCCCACTGATAAAAATATACCCAGGGAGAAAGATTCAGGAGCGGGATCCTTCTGTTCTTTTTTTGTTTATAAAATTCAGTCAGCTTTTCTTTAGAAGTTTCATCATTGCCTTTTATTTTTTGATTATATATCAGATATTCATCTTTCTGAAGATATCTTGTTCCAAGACATCCTGAAAGATATATGTGGATGATAAATACAAAAAGTAAATAACTGATCCTTTTCAACCTTCTATATCTATGATTTCGAGGCAAAAGTTAAAATATATTAAATCGCTGCAATTAAAGAAATACCAGAAACAAGAACAAAAGTTTTTAGTAGAAGGGGAAAAGAGCGTACTCGAAATACTCAATTCCCGGTATAAAATTAACATTTTATTGGCTACCAAACGATTTCT
>JAHEGY010000181.1 GCA_024644875.1 Cyclobacteriaceae bacterium | reverse complement strand
AATATATCCCAGGAGGGAATTGTACGTAGTAAAGCACGGAAAACTTCCGTCAAGGAACGCTTTTTATCCGGTTCGCAACATATTCTCAGGGTGGATGATGAGCATATGCACCAATTGTCTGTGGATGAACTGAAGAACCTGAAAAAGAAGATCGGATCGCTCCTGAAATCTGTTCATGTGGTGGTATTTGAAGATTATGATAAAGGTGTCCTGACAAAAGAAGTAATTAAATATACGATTAAAAGGACAAATGAACTGGGCATTCCTTCTGTTGTGGATCCAAAAAAGAAAAATTTCTATCATTATGCCGGGGCCTCACTTTTCAAACCGAATCTAAAAGAAATCCGGGATGGGATGAAAATAGACCTGGATAATGACGATTTCTCTGGTTTGAAATCAGCAGTCAGTGAGTTAAAGGAAAAGATGAAACTGAAGAGTGTAATGGTTACACTCTCGGAAAAGGGTATTTTGATAACCGGGGATCAAACACAGATCCGTATACCAGCGCATGTACGTTCTGTTTCGGACGTTTCCGGAGCCGGGGACACTGTTGTGAGTATCGCCAGCTTATGTCTTGCATTGGGCCTATCTCCTGGTTTTACTGCAGCCTTAAGTAATTTAGGAGGTGGACTCGTCTGTGAGCACCTTGGCGTAGTTTCTATTGATAAAGAAGAACTTTTACAGGAAGCCATTATGTACAATCTGAAGCCTGAATAACGATCTACCTTACCAGATGATTCATCAGGCAGAATAACCACTGGATCAGTAAAAAATGCCTGTGCTATGGCTACGTCTTTTTTCTGCCCGCCTGGAAATTCACTTGGCATTTGTTCTCAGTGGGATTCACTTGATAAATTTTGAGATAAGAACAATTAGATCAATACATGCAATGCTTATACCTTGGAATTCAGGTTCCAGAAATGATTCGGGTGTTCATAATTGTACTATCTAAGCGCCAGTTAAAAGTATTGATATCAAATCATTTTAAGGCTGACATTTTTTGATTACTTTTGCGGTGATTTTTTAAGGATTAGATCGTTTAAAAAGCCTTTTTGAAATCATAGCAACCATCCGGTTTTGCACTATTAATTGAATTCTTAATTACTTGTTTCATTTAAAATATATTCCAATATGGCAAAGAAAATAAAAAGAATAATCATAGGACAGTCAGGAGGTCCTACACCGGTTATCGACTGGGAAGTTGCCGGTATGCTGGCAGCAGCTAAGAAAGTCGGATACGAAGTGTATGGAGCAATCAATGGCCTGGAGGGGATCCTTCATGCAGATGTACCGGGGAATATCGTTGACCTGTCGAATATAGATCCACGGCAGTTCATATATAATGGTCCCGGAGCTGGATTAAAAACCACCAGGATCAAACCAAAGCCTGAACAATATAAGAAAATGGCTGCCAACCTGAAAAAGTTAAAGGTGGATGGCATTATCTATATAGGAGGAAATGATTCTGCTGACCAGCTTAAAGGACTTACTGAACAATCGGACATCAGGGCTATTCATGCTATAAAAACGGTAGATAACGACCTCCCAGCTACACACCACTGTCCGGGATTTGGGTCTGCAGCGCTATATAATGCCATTGCTTTAAAAAACGTGCATAACGACTTTTCTTCATACATGGTAAGAGGAAAATTCGATGACGGCAAAATAGGGATATTGAACGCTCCGGTTGTAGTATACCAGGTTATGGGCCGGAAAGCAGGATGGCTGGCACAGGCAACCGCTTTTGCAAGAGTAGATCCAATGGGCCAGATGGATGAAGATCGTGCCCCGCACATTATTCTATCTAAAGAAGTTCTGTTTGACAAAGATGCTTACCTGAATGAACTGAATGATACCATCACCCGTCTGGGACAGGCAGTGGTTGTTGTTCAGGAAGACCTGACAGAAAGAAAAACTAAAAAATCCATTGCTCAAGTATATGGAGAAGTAGAACTTGATCCGCATGGGAATATTCAGCATGGCCGGGCTACATCCTTCTCGCCTGGGGTATTCCTTGCTCAGTTAGCCGTTAAGGAGTTGAAAGTTGATGCTGTGGCACAAGTAAAGGAAGCAGTACTGGTTCCGCAACATATTCAAAGGAGTCACAGCATATCACAATCCGATGCATCTGAAGCATATATGGTAGGCTATAAGAGTGTTGAAGCTATGGAAAGTGGCGTAACAAGAACTTCAGTTGTCATTAAAAAAGAAGCTGGCAAGTTCGTTGCCGGTCTGACTGATCTGAGCAATATAGCTAGAAAGGAGCGAAATGTTGATAATCATTACATCAATGGTCTGAACGGACCAACACAGGAATTTGTGGATGAGTTCCTCTCATGTATTGGCAGTCCGACGGCCCTACCGCATTATTCTAAAATGGTTTTCAATCACGTTAAGTTCTAAGTTTAATCAGAAATAACATAAACTGAGGCTGTCTTTATAAGGCAGCCTTTTTATTTTATACCAATTTCAGATCCTGAATTATAGCCTCAATCCTGTCATCCAGCATAGCATCCACCTTGTCAAAATCATCTTTACTGCTCAATGTATCATTTACACTGAAGTAGAATTTGATCTTGGGTTCCGTACCTGATGGCCTGGCAGATATTTTAGATCCATCCGCGGTAAAAAACTGCAATACATTGGATCTGGGATAATCGATGATTTTCTCAGTTCCTTCTAAAAGATCATTTTCAACCAAGGACTGGTAATCTATGGTTTTAACAAGCTTAGCTCCTGCTATATCCGAAGGTGGGTTTTCTCTTAACTGCACCATCATTTTTTCAATTTCCTGGGCCCCGGACATTCCTTTTTTCACTATAGAAATTAATTTCTCTTTATAAAATCCGAATTCAACATACATGTCGATCAGAATGTCCATCAAAGATTTGCCCTGGTCTTTAGCCCATGCTGTCATTTCAGCAATAACCATACAGGAAGCAATGGCATCCTTATCGCGAACAAAATCACCGATCATATAGCCATAACTTTCCTCTCCTCCGCCAATAAATTGCATTTCTCCTTCCAGCTTCCTTATCACTTCTGCAATGTATTTAAAGCCGGTTAAGGTATCAAAATATTCAACCTGGTACTTTTCGGCTATCCTGTGAATGATGTCCGTTGTAACGATGGTCTTAACAATGAACTGATCCCCATCAAGCTTGTTGCTTTCTTTCCAGCGCCGGATCAAATAGTAGACAATTAATGACCCGGTCTGATTTCCATTAAGCAATTGAAATTTCCTGTGGTGATTTTTAACCGCTATACCTACCCGATCGGCATCCGGATCAGTGGCCATCACTATATCTGCATCCAGCTTTTCAGCTTCCTTTAAAGCAAGGCTCATGGCCTCGGACTCTTCCGGGTTCGGGTATACTACAGTTGGGAAAGTTCCATCGGGTTCAGCCTGTTCCTTTACAATATGTACATTTTTAAAGCCTATCTTGTCCAGTATTTTAGGAACCAGGGTTATCCCTGTCCCGTGGATCGGGCTGAATACAATCTTCAGATCCTGCTGGTTGCTGATCGCTTCCGGGGAGAGCACCAGTTGCGAGATCTTATCCAGGTAGGCATTATCCACTTCCTCACCAATATAAATGATCTTTGACTCATCCCTGCTAAATTTGATCATGTCAAAATCTGTGATCTTGGCTACTTCACTAATTACATTCACATCATGGGGCGGGACCATCTGAGCACCGTCATTCCAATAGGCTTTATAGCCATTATATTCCTTGGGATTATGTGATGCAGTCAAGACTACCCCGCTCTGGCATCCAAAATGTCTTATGGCAAAAGATAATTCGGGAGTTGGCCTCAATTCCTTGAAAAAATATACTTTTATACCATTTGCTGAAAAAATGGAAGCTGTTGTTTCAGCAAAAAAATCACTTTTGATCCTGGAATCATGGGCTATCGCCACACTGATCGCCTGGTCCGGGTAACAGGCATTCAGGTAATTGGCTAATCCCTGGGTAGCTGCACCAACCGTATACTTATTAATCCTGCTTGAACCTATTCCAATGATTCCCCGCAATCCACCAGTCCCGAACTCCAGGTCTTTATAAAAAGAATCTATGAGTTCAGATTGATCCTCACTTTGGAGCATGCGGGCAATTTCATCTTTTGCATCCTGATCAATATTACTGTTCAACCATTTGTTTGCTTTTTCTTTGATGGCTTTATCCATTTTTTTTCTTAAATTATGTAATCAAATAAGGCTTGGAATTTAAAATTCTTAAAAATCAATATTTGAAATTTAGGATAAAAATATCTAAAATTTCAGTAGAGGGGTTGAAATCTGGAATTTTTCTTTGCTTGTCAAAACAAGAATTTTAATTTTATGCAAATACGGAATATCATGGCTTTAAATATAGAAAAACTAAATGATGACCTTGTAAACCTTGTTCTGAAAAAGAACGAACTGAGCAGGCTTGATTACAATAATCCTGAATATGATACGGTTGAAGAGGAACTGCATGATTTGGAAGATGAGTTTTTGAAAGTGCATGGGAAGGAAATGGAAGTGGTTTTCAAAACCATCCATGAAGAATTCTGCCCTGACAACGAAGTACTTTTACCCATCGCCTATCTCGCGAAGAAATATAAGGTTAAGAAAAGCAGTGATGGTGATGTGGAATTTTCAGTTTCCCTGGATGAGGGTGTCATTGTGGATGTTGATAATTATTCTGACAAGCTCACCCGCCTTGTACTAATTCCAAATCCTTCAAGGATACTTCTGCAGATTGACAATTCACATAGTGAAGAAGTCTGGAAACTGGATTAAGGGGGGCTACTTATAACCAATCTTTTTCCGAACCTTATTCAATACCGTTGATCCTATCTCTTTTGCTTTTGTCTCCCCAATTTGGAGCTCTTCTTCTATAAGTCCAGTATCATCCATAAATTTCTGGAACATTTCCCTTTCGTTTTTAAACTTATCAAAGATCAGCTCAAAGAGTTCCTGTTTTGCATGTCCATAACCATAATTTCCGCCTAAGTACTTTTCCCTCAACTGCTGAACCTGAACCTCTTCAGCCAATAAACTGTATATCGCAAATACATTACAGGTATCTGGATTCTTTGGTTCTTCCAGCGGTGTGCTGTCTGTAACAATTGACATGATCTTCTTTCTCAATTGCTTTTCAGGAAGAAATATATCAATGATATTATCGTACGATTTACTCATTTTCAGGCCATCAGTCCCGGGAACCGTCATCACTTCCTTATTGATAATAGCTTCAGGAATAACAAAGGTTTCTCCATACTGGTGGTTAAAAGCATTGGCTATATCTCTTGTCATTTCCAGATGCTGTTTTTGATCCTTCCCGACAGGAACAAAATTCGCATCATACATAAGAATGTCTGCCGCCATCAATACAGGATATATGAATAATCCACCATTTACATCAGCAAGACGGTCAGCCTTATCCTTGAAAGAATGTGCGTTGGCAAGCATGGGGTAAGGTGTAAAGCAGCTCAGATGCCAGGTCAATTCAGTAACCTCAGGCACATGTGATTGCCTGTAAAAAAGATTTTTTTGGGTATCAAACCCACAGGCCATCCAGGCTGCCGCTACTGCATAAGTGTTTTCCTTCATCAGCGTTGCATCCTTTACGGTTGTCAGTGAATGGAGGTCTGCAATGAAAAACAAAGATTCATTTCTGGGATCTTTGGACAATTCTATAGCTGGAAGTATTGCCCCCAGTAAATTGCCTAGATGTGGCCTTCCTGAACTTTGTATTCCTGTTAGTATTCTTGCCATTTGGAACAATTTTTGCGCAAATTAAATAAATTTTATGCCCATTAGCCGGAAAATACTTTGTAAGTTTTTCTAAAAATATTAATCTGGGCTAATTTAGTAGGCTATAGTTCGTTAATTTTGTGAAAGGTTAAGTTTAAATATTATGAAATTCAGTTCCTTAGTTATTCTTTTATTCATCCTCCCGCTCAGCTATGTGCTGGCTCAAAATGAAGGACCATCCATTAAATTTACTGAAACATCTTTTGATTTTGGAGATATCAGGGAATCAGATGGCAATGTGAGTCATAAGTTTGAATTCACAAATAATGGTACCGCGCCCCTGATCGTACAGAGTGTGAGGCCCTCCTGTGGATGTACCTCCACCGGCTGGACCAAGGATCCTGTCAAACCCGGAGAAACAGGATTTGTTAATGCGGTTTATAATCCTAAGAACAGGCCCGGGAAATTTAACAAATCCCTGACCATCATATCGAATGCAAATCCTGCTCAGATGCGGATTTACATAAAAGGGAACGTCGAACCTAAACCCCGTTCGATCGAAGATGATTACCCGACTGTCATGGGTGGCTTAAGGGTAAAATACAGGTCTTTTAACTTTGGCAAACTGACTACTGAGAAACCTGTGACCAAAACTTTTAATGTATATAATAATACGGATCAGGAAATTTCCTTTCTGGAGGAAGTGAAGGCACCGGATCATATTAAGGTTAAATTTATGCCCCAATCCCTGGCACCAAAAACGCTGGGCGCCATCGAAGTGACCTACGATCCCACAGACATAAAACTATTTGGATTTAAATCGGACCTGGTGGTTATAAAGACCACTGA
>JAHEGY010000014.1 GCA_024644875.1 Cyclobacteriaceae bacterium | reverse complement strand
TCCCCTGAACTATCTGAGCGATATCCCCCGAACGGGATGCCAGGGCAAAGTTTTGAGGTGGGCAATCCAGTGAATTGGAGGCCTCGAGCGCCTCTGATATATTTTTCGCCCTGCCGAGATCATAAAAGGCCTTATAATCCACAGAAGCATTATGGGCTGTCCACTTCAGCGCAAAATTGACCCGGTTGCTGTCTCCCATAAATGATCTGTCATAGACCACCGGACCATAATGTGTATATACTACGGTATCTGAATAATCATCCTGTCCCTTGATCTTTATCGTTTCAATTCTTTTCTGGGTTTTCAACCACTTTCCACCATATAAGTACTCATCACACTGCTCATCTCTAAAGGAAATCTGGTACCAGTCCCTGAGATCTCTATCCGCATTTGTTGCCCCCCAGGCAATGGAATCATTGAAACCAATGAGAATCCCGGGTACCCCAGGTACGGTTACGCCAAAAGTATTAATGTCAGGACTGTTCAATTGCTGTGCATACCATATCATAGGCAGGTTTAATCTCAGGTGGGGATCATTACATAAAATGACATGCCCGTTTTCTGTCTTTGTTCCAGATACGGCCCAGTTATTACTGCCTATCCCTTCCTTGTAGCTATCCGGAACGTTAACGAAATATGCATTTTTAATCTCTTCATTATCCGGGCTAAAAGTCTCAAGAGGATCAAACTCCCAGGGTGTCCCTATAGGAATAATTGGTTCAATCTCCTCGGGGAAATCTGGAAATAGAAAATCAAAACGTTCTTTGCCAAATAGTCTGACAAGGTTTGTATTTTGCAGGTCCCGGTCGCTGTTTAAATCATCAGCAAGATATTTCTGGGTGAGTAGGGATTTGTAAGGAACCCATGCTTCAGGCCAATAGCCAAATAGTTTATATTCCAGTGGAAGGTCCTTATATTCCAGTTGATCTATGAAGGCATTAACACCATCACTATATGCCTGGGCTGATTTGAATTCTTCCGGAAAATCCTTTAATGCCTTCACGGCTTTCTCCGTAGCTTCATTTAATCCTTTCCTGCGCTGGAGTCTGTCATAATTTAATGCCCTCTTCCCAAATACTTCGCTTAAGCGGCCGGAAGCAACAAAAGTGATAAATTCCATTTGCCATAACCGGTGGTAAGCAGTAATATATCCCTGTGTAAAGTATAGATCGTAATCATTCTTTGCGAAAATATGTGGAATTAAATTCGTTTCATATTGTATCTTGACTTCATCCTTCAACTGGAGGAGTAATGTATCATATCGAATATCTAATGGGTCACTTACCGCATTTTGCCAAAATCCGTGAAAGGGGTCCAGAAGTTTGCCAAGCGGTGGAATATCCCCGATTTTCTGGTTCAAAATATAAACCAAGGCTCCTGACAAAAGGATAGAAATGAAAAATCTAAAAAATTTCATATTTTCAGCCAGTTAAAATATCTAAGAGAAATTAAAGAAAAACGACTTTTAATTTTATCAGATAGATAATTATAAAAGAAAGCCTGAATATTAATTTCAAAAATTATATTAAAAAAATGAAATTTTAAATATTTCCCGGAAATTTTTTTGCCTTTTCTATAAAAGACTTAAAAAATCCAGATAAATAGTATTTTAGGATTGAGTTTATCCTAATTGTAATCTGCAGGCATGAAAGGTTTTTAATTCCTGTCTATTTTAATGAACCAAATATGATGTATTTTATTTACAGTTCATGTTTCTTACCTCGTAAAAGTTATATAATTTAAATATATAAAACACTGAAATACAGATATATACAATATTTAATTCTTTTTTAATCCTAGTTTTGTTCTGGTAATATTCATATTTTATTACTGATGTAAGTTCCACTATGCAATTTGAATTATTTTTCTGAAATAACCCTCTATATTCGTACAGAAATTAAGGTTAATAATTCTGTAAAGTCAGAAAGTCCTTTGTTCTTTGTTTTTGATAATGTAATAATTTTGGCTTTAATCAAAAGATATTTACACTTTCGCAGTTTTTATTAACATCGCTGAAAAATTGTAGCTCTTTTGTGACCAGGTGTCGACAAACTCCTTTCGACAAACCCTTGAAATAATCTCTGGCACCTGGCCCTTAAGGGTTTTTTATAACCAATCAAAGAATTTTCATTCAACTTCTCACAGCTTCAGATATGCCTGAATATCATATGTGCTATAAATCATATCTTTAAGAATATTTGTAAGAGGATTTTCTCCAGAGCTTATATTTTATTTTTATCTTCAGGCTTTATTTATTATCAAGGTGAAAAAATGAAATTATTTTCCAAATCTTTAAATGTAACCCTGCTGTTCTTTTTTTTATTCGTGCTAAATGAACACACTGCTTATGGTCAGAAGAAAAGGAAGTCTAATAAGAAAGAAGATCAAGCTCAAGAGCAAACAGAGGAAGATAAGAAACTTCTGAATGAAATTCAGTATTATAATGTAATTACCCCACTTGCCAGGACGGATTCCGGTCTATTTATTGTACATCTTGTTGAAAACAAGTATTACTTTGAGATCCCACAACATTTGCTTGATAAAGATATCCTGATGATCAGCAGGATAGCAAAGATCCCCAACGGTTTGGGTGGAGGATATATCAATGCAGGTACTAAAATGCATGAACAGGTTGTCCGTTGGGAAAAAAAGTATGATAAGATTCTTTTGAGGACAAAATCTTTTGTAAGTATGGCCAGCGACAGCCTTCCCATAAACCTTTCGGTTCAGATCAATAATTATGAGCCCATAATACATGCCTTTGATATCAAGACTTACAATCCCGATTCGACAAACCTTGTTATTGATGTTTCGGAATTTTTTACCTCTGATATAAAGGCCATAAGTGGACTGGATGCTGATTTACGCGAAGACTATAAGGTGGGTAAACTTGATGAGGACAGGTCATTTATTGATCTGATCTCCAGTTACCCCGAAAATGTTGAAATCAGGCATGAACTTACCTATACGGCAACTAAACCTCCGGAAGGAAATTCTACCGGGGCAATATCTTTATTGATGAACCAGTCAATGATCCTTCTTCCTGATGAACCAATGATGCCCAGGTTCCATGATCCCAGGGTAGGTTGGTTCACCCTGAACCGGATCGACTACGGATCTGATGAACTTAAAGCCGACTCGAGAAGAATTATCCGGCGATGGCGCCTCGAGCCTTCTGACAAGGAAGCCTATGCCCGTGGAGAACTGGTTGCACCTGTAAAACCTATTGTATACTACCTCGACCCGGCAACTCCGGAAATTTGGAGGCCTTATTTCAAAGCCGGCATAGAACTGTGGCAGAAAGTCTTTGAAACAGCGGGTTTTAAAAATGCCATTATTGCCAGGGATCCACCCTCTAAAGCAAAGGATCCTGAGTTTTCACCGGAAGATGTAAGATATTCCGTGGTCCGGTATGTAGCCTCTACAACCCGAAATGCCATGGGCCCCAGTGTGTCTGATCCCCGGTCAGGGGAGATCATTGAAAGTGATATCATGTGGTATCATAACCACTTCAGAACTTACCGGAACAGATATCTTGTGGAAACAGGGGCTGCTAACCCATCCGCCAGATCCTTGCAAACCCCGGAGGAGGATATGGGAGAAATG
Source organism: Cyclobacteriaceae bacterium (assembly GCA_024644875.1). Classification (GTDB taxonomy): domain Bacteria; phylum Bacteroidota; class Bacteroidia; order Cytophagales; family Cyclobacteriaceae; genus JAGTVG01. The sequence continues at coordinate 55,054 of JAHEGY010000014.1, read as the reverse complement.
ATCAAAATGGTCATTGCCCATGAAGTGGGACATGCTTTGGGTTTACCCCATAATATGAAGGCATCTTCAGCCTATCCGGTCGATTCGATGCGATCTGCTGCCTTCACGCAGGAATATGGCATAGCCGCCACGATCATGGATTATGCTCGTTTTAACTATGTAGCCCAGCCTGGTGATCAGGGAATAAGGTTTATCCGGCAAATAGGACCCTATGACTATTATTCTATTAATTGGGGATACCGCTGGATCCCCGGAATGGAAGGCCCTGAATCGGAAAAAGAGATACTGGATTCCTGGATACTGGAAAAAGCCGGTGACCCTGTATACCTTTTTGGAAGTGGTCGTGGCGGATTCGATCCCTCGGCACAGACGGAAAATATTGGGGATGATCCGGTGAAAGCATCTGAGTATGGTATAAAAAACCTTAAAATTGTTTCCGAAAACCTAATTGATTGGACTTATAAGGATGGAAATGATTATAGCGATTTGATGGAATTATATGGTACCCTCGTTAGAACCTGGGGTATGTATTCAAGGCATGTATTGAATAATCTGGCTGGTGTTTATCAAACGCTAAAAACCAATGATCAGGATGGATTGGTGTATGATTATGTGCCAGCAGATATCCAGTCGAATTCTCTTGGGTTTTTAAATGAATACGTTTTTAGAACGCCCGAGTGGTTAATTAATGAAAACATTTTAAGAAGAATAGAACCGTCGGGAGAAATTAAAAGGATATCAGATATACAAAAATCTATGCTTTATAGATTGCTGGACAAGGAAAGGATGCTCAGGATGGTAGAAGCTGAATCCTTTTTGGATGAAGATTCATATTCGCTTCAGCGGATGATGCATGAGCTTAGAAAGGGGATCTGGGGTGACCTTGAACAAAATTTCTCATTTGATACCTATAAAAGAAACCTCCAGTTGGCATGGATTGACAAGCTGTCTGAATTTATAGCTAATCCTGCTGATAAGGATAAAATGGATTCATCTATCAATGCAGATATAAGTGCCTTAGCCCATGCCGAACTAAATTCAATAGAAAATTTGATCATTCTAAGGAAAGATGAGATCAGAAGTTCACAGGCGAGATCACATTACCTGTATTGCCTTAAAAGAATTGAAGATGAACTCTACCTGGGTTCAAAATAAAGCAATTGGTAGTTCATTGTTCCTAATTGATCATAGCGTTTTGATTAATTGGCATTGCTTTATAACTTGTAAACTTTGAATCATTAAACCACGATTGATGGAACAGGCTCAAAACAAGGTCCTTCAACTCGAATATCAGTTATTTAACCTGGCATGTATTATCAGCGCAGCTGCTGCGCTGGCCATCGCACTGCTCGATATTTTCGTAACAGGACACGTGGTTTCTTTTTTCCTGGACCTGACCGGTTTTGTAATTTTTTCAATCTTTTATTATCTGTCAAAGAATGAATCCATATATCGCCAGTTGGTCTTTCCATTTGTAATTATACTATACACACTTATTAATCTATCCTGGTTTTTTCAGGGAGGTGGATTTAATTTCAGCGATACGGTCATTTTTTTCCTTATCTTTATCGTGTCCCTGTTAATCATACCCAGGAAATACAGGATTCATCTAATTATTTTCACTTCTATAAACATTCTAACCCTGATCATCATCGAGAATGTCAATACGGATTTCAGGTACCAGTATACCGATAGGGCAATGGAGGTTTTTGTGTCTGACATTTTTGTTATTCTGCTCTTTGCTATTGGCGGATATCTGATACTTAATTTCAAAAGAAAATACGAGGACCTCTCCGGGCAATTGATTGAGACGTATGAAAAGGTAAAGGAAAGCAATATTGATCTGGAGAATACAATACATAAAAGAACAAGCGAGCTGAAGAAAGTCAATAAGGAACTTGACAGGCTGTTTTACAGGAGCTCTCATGATTTCAGAAGACCCCTCACAACTTTAATGGGGATCAATGAAGTGGCAAGATTAATGGATCTCAGGGAAGACACTATGCAATTGTTCAAGATGATGAATACAACGGTGGGCAGCATGGACAATATGCTCAAGAAGTTTTATAACCTCTATGAAATCAGTCATTATCTTGAAGAGAAAAGACTGGTATCCCTTTCTGCAATAGTGGAAAAATATGAAGACCAACTGCTAAAGGAAGGGCATATCATCAAAACGGTCGTAAACCTTAAAAAATATGATGATATGGATCCCAAAAATAGCCTGATCGATATCATTTTTCTGAATTTGATTGAGAATGCTATTCTATTTTCTTCTGGTAAGCACGCTGAAATATCCCTGAAGATCACGGAAAATAAAAATTTTCTGAATATTCAAGTAGAGGATAAGGGTATCGGTATTGATGAAATATACTATGATCGAATCTTTGAAATGTATTTCAGGTCCAACGAAAGACCTCATGGAAATGGGCTTGGACTGTATGTGGTAAAAACCGCCCTGGACAGATTGCATGGAAGTATTACAGTGAAAAGTGAAAAGAAGAGGTATACACAATTTAATATCAGCATACCGTACTAAATAAGGGGAATAATGAAAAGAAAATTATTAATTGGAATTTGGATGTTCTTATCCCTTGAATTAACGGGACAGGAAAAATCTGTTATACTAGAAGAATTTATCTATGAAGAAGCACCATTCAAATCATGTCATGCCTCCACAATAACTGAAACTGGAATGGGTTTAGTTGCGGCCTGGTTTGGAGGTACGCATGAGAAACACAAGGATGTTGAGATCTGGATAAGCAAAAAATTGGGTGATACCTGGACTGCCCCGCTATCGGTCGCAAATGGAATTGTAGAGAATAAAAGGTATCCATGCTGGAATCCCGTCTTATATTATTCTGAGGAAAATAGATTGTATCTTTTCTATAAGGTTGGGCCCAGCCCATCAGAGTGGTGGGGTATGCTGAAATACTCGGATGATGATGGCAATTCCTGGTCAGAGGAAATTCGATTTCCTGATGGCATCCTCGGGCCCGTAAAAAACAAACCCGTCGATATAGGTAAGGATAAATTATTGTGTCCCTCAAGTACGGAGCATGACGGCTGGAAAGTTCAGATGGAAATGTATCATCCGGAAAGCGATATATGGGATAAACCTGTGTTCGTAGATCATATATCTTCATTTAATGTGATCCAGCCTACAATTCTGATCAATAAGGACGGTTTGATTATAATTCTATGCAGAAGTAAAGAAGGGTTTATCATTGAATCCTCATCGAATGACGGTGGAATTACCTGGGGTGAATTTAATGCAACGGATCTGCCTAATCCAAATTCCGGAATAGATGCAGTAACCTTGGAAAACGGCAAACACGTTCTTGTTTATAACCATACAGGAACCCCAAAGGGTAAATGGGGAGGTGACAGATACCCCTTGAATGTGGCCTTGTCGTCAGATGGGAATAAATGGCACGCAGGCCTTGTTTTGGAAAACTCGGAAGGTGAGTATTCATACCCGGCGGTTATCCAGTCTGCAGATGGTATGGTCCATATATTGTATACCTGGAACCGCGTAAAGATCAAACATGTGGTTATTGATCCGGATGAAATGCCAGAAAATGATATTGAAAAATGGAATTAAAAACACGATCTAAGGTATATGTTCAAAAGATATAAGCTGGCTTTGTTGTCCATTCCCTGGATATTATTGCTGATTGTATTGTTATTATGGTCACTTGGAATTAAGTTGCCTTCCTTTAATAAGGAAGGGGTAGAGCTGAAGAATACAACAGTGATCTTAGAAAGGATCGAAGAATTGGGGAAACTGGAACTGGTCAAATATAACTTTAAGGAAATTTATGATTATCAGGCCATTAGTGAAGGAAAGATCAATAGCAGTACTGCATTAAGGACATATGATTTTAACCCTGATCTGAAGGTTGCTTTGATTGCCTCCGGTGAGGCCGTAGGTTGTATCGACCTGCGGAATATGGATATGAACGGCATTAAAATTGATGGCGATACTCTGTTCTTTAAACTGCCGCCTCCAGAATTATGTTACCATAAGCTTGATCTTGAGAATTCCAGGGTTTATGATTTTGAAAGGTCTGGTTTCTGGAGTAATATTTTCCCGGATGATGATGAGGTGACAAGGGCTGTCGATAACGCCTATCGTGAAGCTGAAGATCAGATCCGTATCAGTGCACTTGAAAGTGGGATATTGGAACAAACTGCATTGAATGGTGAAAAAGTATTGAGACCTATACTGGAGAAAATATCAGGGAAGGTGGTTGTCTTTACCTATAACCCTGAAAATATTAGATTACAGCGGGAATATGAATAAATCCTTTCTTACCTAAGGAATATTTCTACTTTCTACAACCTTCGATTCCACCCCTCTGCCTGAAGCTGATCCCCACAAACTTTTTTTTTGAATAATGTTAGTGCTCTCCTATCAATCTCTATCAGTCTTTATTAGTAAATTTTTGCTGCCCCGCTGTTTCAAGCTAGTCATGATTTTCAGAACTATTTTATTCCTTCAAGTTGACGAAGCTTATTTATTTCTGCTGCAATGTATGAATGACTTCATGTTTGTAATTTCTTCCTATGGGAAGTTCTTTGCCCGGGACTTCTATGTGGGTATGTGAAAAGGCTTCGATATTCTCAATGCATATAATGTAAGATCGATGAATTCTTAAAAACAGCTCTGCAGGCAACATAGATCCCATCTCACTGATAAGTATCTTTGCAATAACAGTCCTGCCCCGACATACGATCTTAACATAATCCTTGATGCTTTCTATATACAGTATTTCTGCAAATTTTATCTTGACATTCTTTTTATCTGATCTGACATAAATATGGTCTGGCTGTGTCTCTTTATTCTGTAATGAAATTCCCGGGACCAGCATTTCACTATTGCTTTGTTCATAAAATTTGTTGATGGCCTGCATAAAACGATCAAAAGATATGGGTTTCAACAGGTAATCAATAACATTCAGGTCAAAGGCATCTAAGGCATATTCCCGGTAAGCTGTAGTTAAAATTACTTTCGGCGGATTTTTGAGCGATTTAAGAAAATCCAAGCCGGTTATCTCAGGCATCTGGATGTCGAGAAACATAAGATCAACCCTTGTTTTGTTCAAAATATCGAACGCCTGAAAGGCATCAGCACAAGTAGCAACGAGTTTCAGACTGTCAAATTTCTCAATATGCATCTGGATAGCCTCTATGGCCAGGGGTTCGTCATCTACTATGATACACCGGGTTTTCATTTCATAGTTCCTGTAGGGATCGATAATTCAACACTAAAAGTATCAGATAAATCTTCAATTTCAAGGGAATATTCATTTTGATATAGTAATCCTAGTCGTTTTTTAACATTTTCCAGTCCAATGCCACCACGGGCCGATTTTCTCTCTGCCTTCTTTTGCGAAGATTTACTGTTCACAATACTAAATTCCAGGTATCCGCTTTTGGCCCTCATATTGATCTTTATCCATACTTTATTGGATTGATTCCCTGCTCCATGCTTGAAGCTGTTTTCTATAAATGGTAAAATGATCATTGGTGGTATCCTCTGATCAATAATATTTTCTGCCTTGAAATGTATATCAAGGCGGCCGCCATATCTGATCTTCTGAAGATAGATGTAATTCTGTATAAGTTTGACTTCTTTTTTAACGTCCACCATTGTTGCATTACATTCGTATAAAAGATAATCCAGCATTTCGGATAATTTAACAACAGCGTCAGCGGTCAGATCTGATTTTTTGAGTGCCAGGGAGTAAATATTGTTCAGTGTATTAAACAGGAAATGGGGATTGATCTGTCCTTTTAACATGGCCAGTTCAGCCTCAGTTTTTTCTTTCAATAGTTGAATAGCTGAATTTTGTTGTTCATACCAATATTTTAGCAGTTTTATCAGAATAGCTAGCAGGCTTACTGAATACAATCCAACAATGACAAAGTAAAGGTCGATCAACGACTTGTCAAACATATCAGGTCCTGGACCGATAAGCGATATGGTTGGAAGAAAGATCAGGGAAGTGATCCAGAATGAAAAGATCAGGGTGTATACACTGAATAGAATAAACAACTTGATTTTGTTTCTAAACAGGTAACGCGGGATCAGGTAGTAGTTAAAGAAATATGTAGTTCCTATCGTGATGGGCATCAAAAGGATAACAAATTTAAAGGTGAGACTATAAAATCCCTGTTGATGTCCAAAGAAGTAGGTATAGTATATCAGGACAACAATCCAGAATAAAATATGAGTCAGTACCCTGACCTTTGAGTTCTTTAATATTTCTGGTAATCCTTTCAATTCTGCTTGATTCTTTAATAAAATTATAACTATATATTGAAACAAGCAGGAAGAAGATCGAATTATAGACCAATTACAAATAAAAAGAGTGAATCAACATTAAATGAACTATAAACGGCATCAACAGGCATCAGGAAGGTGTATATAATTCAGTCGGTGACCGTAATCTATTAAAATTTTTTTTTTGAAATCCTTGGCCTAGTTTTAATCATGTTTTTGATGGTTTAACTAAATTTAAATAAAATGATACTCTTATTCTTAGATAATGTCGTCATTCAAAGCCTGGGACCATACAAAATTCCTCTCGCTATTGTATTTTTAATTGTGCTGGGTCTGATCATATACTCTACCTATTTAAAGATCAGAAAAACAACTCCCGACCATCAACCACTCCGAAAAAGTCTGAATACACTGCTTGTATTAGGCAGCTTCAATCTTGCTTTGGGGATGATCGGTCAAATAACCGGTATATGGGATGCCATTGCTGCTATTAAGGCAGCTGGTGATATTAATCTGGATATCGTTATGACCGGGATAAAAATATCCTTCGGGACCACGATTTTCGGATTGGCCACATTTATGATAGCCACCATAGCCTGGTTGCTGCTAACGTATTTACCTATCAGGAAGTAGATCAAGTATTACTGTAATTGCTTATTCTCAAATTTACTGGAAATTCAGATTTTTGCACCTCAACAACATTTGTGTTTATTAAAATAATATCTCTATGCAATATCTATCTCAAATTAAGATGATAACAATAAATAAAGTAACAATAATAAGTTAACTGAATCTCAACAATCTATATTAAAAATCAAGGTCATGAAAACGGAATATAAAACAACAACAATCATCACTTTGGGGATACTTATTTTCACTGTAAGTATTCCTGCGTTTTGCTATCAGGATAAGGTGGAAGGTCTGTGGGAAGGTTTGTTTATGAAACAGTTCAGGATGGAAATTCATCTTATGGAAACTGAGGATATGAAATTATCAGGAAAGATTAGAATGTACGATGGATCAACAATGATCCAGGATGATGAGATCAATAATATTGAATATGATAATCGTATGATTTCTTTTATGATACCAGCGAAGGAAACAACTTTTGATGGACAATTCAATGATGATCTTACAGTATTAAATGGTGATTTTGTTTTCCCTGACGGCAGTAGGCATCCGGTCCATGTTGCTAGAAAAGAACTCGATAACTTATCGAAAGATTCATCACCTGCCATTTCAAGTAAGATTCTGACTACGAAGTTCTCTCGGACACAACTTCAAAATGATTTAATCTTCCTGAGAGAACATCTCTCTGATATTCATCCCAAGTATCATCTCTATACGACTGAGGAAGCCTATGATGCATTGTATGAAACCATAGAAAAGAACCTGGGATCGGGCCTGAATATAGGGGAATATTACAATTTGATATCTCCGGTAATAGCCAAAACAGGATGCAGTCATACAGGGGTCAGGCTGCCTGAGAAATATATCCGCGCGCAACATAAGTATAATCACTATTTCCCAGTCAAGGTGTTTGTTAAAGATAAAAACGCCTGGATCCTGGGGAGCGTAAATGGTAAGAAATATATCATACCAGGATCTGAAATTGTAAGTATCAACCATGTTCCCATGGAAAATATTATTGTCAGGTTGCTTTCTATGATACCTGCTGAAGGGTATAATAAAACAACAAAGTACTTTGAGATTAACAGGGATTTTGGATCCTATTTCAATCTCCTGAATAACTCAGAACAATTTCAAATTGAATATAGGGAACCAGCCAACACTGAGATTCATACAATCAATATTGAAGCTGTATCATACGAATCTTATTCTTCAGGTACGGAATCTAATATTCATCAATTCCCAGAAATCCATCCTTTGAATCTGAAATTGAGTACGGCTATCATACAAATTAAATCTTTTGCACTTCCTGATGTCAATAATTATCTGCAGTTAATGGACAGTATATTCAGGGAAATAAATAGTAAAGAAATCAATAGCCTGGTCATTGATCTCAGGGGTAACCAGGGTGGACATCCTATTTTCGCAGCGATATTGTATTCCTTTCTCACATCAGCGAATTTTACCTATTTCCAACCCGTTGAAGAGGTTCCGGAATTTCAACCGCTGTATAAACCAATGGAACCTGCGGAAAACAATTTCGAGGGGAATTGTTATGTGCTGGTTGACGGAGGCTGTTTATCTACGACCGGTCATCTGATCTCCTTATTAAAGTATCATGATCGCGCCATCTTTATTGGTGAAGAACCAGGAAGCTGGTTTTACTGTAATGACAATAGCAGACAATTTCTATTACCCAACACCCATATCGAGGTAAATATTCCCCGGACTACCTTTAAGACCGATGTAAAGGGTTATAATATGGGAGATCTATTTAATGTTGATTATCCACTGACCAAATCCGTAAAAGCCTGCATCGCCGGGCAGGATGCCTGGATGGAATTTACGCTGCACCTGATCAGTTCTCCAAATACCTCATTTTAATGTCTGATAAAATACTCTAGATCAAAAAAAAAAGCCGGCCCATAAAGAGCCGACTTTACCTGATAACCAACTACACCAACCAAATCATTTCTGATAAATATGTTGAAGAAATTCCTGTTTATGAGTGTCTTCTGCAAACTTTCCGGAATAATGGGAGGTTACAGTACTGGATGTGGTATCCTCTATACCCCTTGATGATACACAGAGATGTTCAGCATCAATTACGACCGCCACATCATCTGTTTTTAATACCCTCTTCAATTCATTGGCAATCTGCATGGTCATCCTTTCCTGAACCTGAGGACGCTTGGCATAATAATTAACGATCCTGTGGATCTTGGATAAACCTATGACGTAACCCGAAGATATATAGGCTACATGAGCCTTTCCTATAATGGGTACAAAATGATGCTCGCAATTGGAGTAGAAAGAAATCTCCTTCTCAACCAGCATCTCATTATAATTGTATTTGTTTTCGAATAACTTAATATCAGGTCTATTCTTTGGATCGAGACCACTAAATATCTCCTGAACATACATTTTGGCTACCCGGTAAGGTGTTCCTTTCAGACTATCATCCTCAAGGTCAAGGCCCAATACGTGCATGATCTCGGTGAAATGTTTTTCTATGAGTTCCATTTTAAGCTCATCATCCATTTCAAAAGCATCAGATCTCAGCGGTGTCTCTACGGCTGTAGATACATGCTCATCTCCAATGTCATCATGGGTAAAGCCGTTAAGCCGGGTATTCAACAAAGTTCCGTTCCGTTTCATAAAGAATAATTTTTATATCAAGTGTATTCTCAATTTTTTCTCTTAATAGTTTATAAATTATAACCGCGATATTCTCAGCAGTTGGATTTAAATTTTCAAACTCCTTAACATCCAGGTTCAGGTTTTTGTGATCAAGCTTGTCAAGGACATCTTTTTTAATAAGATCACTAAGCTTTTTAAGATCATAAACATAACCTGTTTCGGGATCCGGTTCCCCGGTCAGCTTCACAATCAGCTCATAATTGTGACCATGATAATTAGGATTGTTGCATTTTCCGAAAACAAGCTCATTCTTTTCTGCCGTCCAACCCGGATTAAATAAACGATGAGCTGCGTTAAAATGTTCCTTTCTGCATACCGTAATTTTCATGATATGTATTATAACCGATTAAAGCGGCTATTGTTTAATTTTTGAAATTATTTTTAAACAAAATTTCAGCATGTCATAAAAACCACCCTGAAACTGTAACAGGGGCATAAAGGTACTAAAATTCGATTGAACTATTTAAGTAAATGGTCAATATTCAAATCATGACCTGAAATATAAACCAGGTAACAGAATGTTTAAAACTCGATGGTATACATGATATTCGGTAACATACCCAGTTGATGGACATATTCGATCTCATCTGTGGCACTGTTATAGTACTGGTCCACCATCCCATCTGCGTTGGTTATGTTCTGTATATCCAGTTTGATTTCCTGGCTGGTCCTTCTTTTGTTAATCCGGTATGCTATACCCAGGTTGGCAATGAAGATATCATCCCCGCGTAGTGTGAAAGCCTGGGATTCATCTACCCGGGTGTAACCGTATTCCCGGCTCTCTTCCAGGTCGATTGGGGAGAACCGCCTGGCACCGATATACGATACTTTGGCATTAATGCTCAAAATTTTTGATTTACCCGGTTTTTTTGCAAAAATAAATTCTTTTCCAAAGAGAAAATTTCCCACATAATTGCCATTGAACCTGGTATTCCTTTCTATATTATCCAGCGCTCTATATTTTGAATTAAATAATGACGCCGTCAGCATAAAGTAATATGTATCTGCGAAATACCTTTCCAGCGTAAGTTCAAGGCCGTAGTTATAACCCCTTCCTTCATTGACAAGTTCTTTTTTGGTATACCAGGATACGGCATTCAGCATTGAAAACGAACTGCCCGGATCATTCTCTACCGCAATGTTATAAAGATCCTGGTAATAAGCCTCGACTTTCATCATCAGGTTAGGCGTAAAGAAATTCTGGTATCCTATTACGTATTGTCTGGATTTTGGAAAATCGAGCCAGTAATTCGGCTGTTGTATTACACCATTTTCTGACTGGGCCTGAACGAAAAAGGTAGGCAGGGATTCCATCCGGCTATGAACTCCGAATCCGAGGTTCAGGCTCTGCGTAGGTGTAAAATGCCACTTCAGACCTGCCCTGGGCTCGATTGAGTACCTGTCATTCAACAAGTTGTTCAGGTAGTGTAATCCTCCCACAAAGGTTAGCTTATCGTTTATACGGTATTTCCAGTTACCATACACCTGCAATAAACCAGAGTTTCCTTGTTCATCCTGTTCAACCACCATTTCATCAGTTGGTTTGTTCCAGTATTCAGTAAAAAAATCGTAAAAGAAGTGCGTATAAATAATCCCACCTGATATTTTATGGTGTGCATTGATCTTACTGTGTAAGGATGTTTTTCCTATCATGGTGTATTTTCTGAGTTTCTCATCTGCTATCATTTGATAATCATTCGTATCGACCAGATCCATTTCGTCATACAGACTGCCATTTTCGGAAACTGAAATACCTGATTCAATGAATGTATTTCGACTTAACGGGATGGAGTGATTTAAACCCACTACAGCCAATTCGGAATTCACATTGAATTTGGAAATAATGATGTCTTCATTTTCTTCTGAAGGAAGTTCATGTTTCAGGTTACTCTTTCCGGCGAGACCAAAGAAAGAAAATACCCCGGCATGTGGTGTAGGCAGGTTGACTTTAAAGGACAGATCCTGGTATTTTGGCACACCATCAAAATTAACAATACCAGTGTTTTCAAGCAGGGCAAGCGTGGAATACCGGTAGTTAACAAGGTATGAACTGTTACTGCCTTTCTTAAATGGACCTTCCATGGTGAAATCAATTCCCAGTGCTCCTATTGAGAAGGAATGTTCCCTTTGCTGGTTATTGCCATTGCGCAACCTCATATCAAATATTCCTGAAAAAGCATTGCCATATTCTGCAGGAAATGCACCTGTATAGAAATCCGAATTGGCAAGCATGGCACTGTTCAACGCATTGATAGGTCCTCCAGTGGCACCTTCATCTGAAAAATGGTTCGGATTGGGAATTTCTATGCCTTCTAGACGCCACTGGTTCCCTTTTGGAGAATTACCCCTTACAGCTATAAAGTTATCACCTTCAGGAGCTGGCATAACACCGGCAAATGAACTTACCATGCGTGCAGGATCATTGAATGATCCTGCATATCTCTTGGTTTCTTCCACGGAAAATGCCCGTGCACTCACCGTTACCATTTCATTAAGAACCACACCGTTATCAGGTGTGGAACTGATCACGATCTCCTCCATTTTTACCACTGATTCCGTTAATGAAATATCAAGAATGAGTTCCTTGGAAGAAGTTATGAGCAAATTTGGTATGGTGATCTCCTCGTAACCCATACATGAGATTCTCAAACTTACCCTTCCTACCTGTACCTTCTCTATAGTAAATTTCCCGTCAAGACTAGTACTTGATCCCAGTATCGGATCTGAGTTGATTACAATCACATTAGCGCCGATTATCGGGGAATTTGCGTCCTGGTCTATGATGGTTCCCCTTATGGTCTGGAATAGTTCCTGTGCATTTACTGAATGGCTATTCAGGGCTAAGTTGAAAATCATTAAAAAGAATATTTTTGATATTGGTTTCATATTTTGGTTGGTTTTATAATTTAAGAATGTGTGGGCCTAGAATCTGATCCCCAGGTTGAATCCTATATACATCTTCACATTGGTGCCCCGGACGTTTTCATTATAAAATCCATAGGATGGGATTATCGAGCTGCCCACCAATTCGCCCTCCGCATTTCTCAGTTTGGATACTGCCACATTTATGGAAGGGCCTCCAAATACCTCCAATCGCTTCGTGATCAGATATGATGCATTGAATTTCAAACGGCTTAACAGGTTTAACTCATTGGTCCAGGCCTCATCCTCGTTCAAATGGGTGGCGGTTAGGTCTATGTTGAAGTTAAATCGATTACTGATAGGAGCCATTGTCCCAATTCCATATGTAATTCCCCAGTGTTGCTTATCTCCATCAGGGCGATAACCTATCGAGAAAATATTATAGAACCTTGTTGTTCCGGTCTTGAAACTGGCATTAATAAATAGTACCTCATTCCCTTCAATTTCTAACCTTCTGTATCCATGGGCCACAATGCTTATAAAGCCTATCGGAACCCCTCTTTTAACGGTGTCCGAAACATTGACGACAGCAAGTTGAAAACCATTCATCCGCCTGGTATAATTCACCAATCCTGCGATTTGAACTCCTCTGTGTTCTCTTGGTGAAACATTGGCCAGGCCTGCCAGTTGCAGCCCACTGCTTTCTTCCACTGCGACGTTTGCCAATCCGGCAATTTGAGTTTGTGAACTTTCAACTGCCAGGTTGGCGAATCCGGCAATTTGGGCACCCTCTATGTCCTTGATATTTACATTTGCTAAACCAGCAATCTGCGCACCATTCATCGAACCCATATTAACGTTCGAAAGTCCCGCAATCTGTGCGCCCCTGCTGTCCCCATTCAGGATATTTCCCAAACCTGCAAAATATGCCCCTTTTGTGTCTTTCAGGTTTATATTCGATAATCCTGCAAATTGGGCTCCATTGGATTCTTTCTCTATAAGATTATAAAGCCCTGCACCCTGGAATCCGCTGGACATACCACCTATATTGTTGCCGAGTCCTGAAAAAAGGAATCCTTTAGTATTTCCTCTGATGATATTGGTAATTCCGGAAATGGTTGCTCCATTTACATTATTCCGGTTTATGTTCGTAATCCCTGCAAATTGTGCCCCTCTGATCTTGCTGTTAACTATGTTGTATATACTTGTAGCCTGAAACCCATTCAAGGATCCGTTTACACTGTTTCCAATACCCCCAAACTGAAAACCTCTTACATTTCCGGAGGTATTGTTGATCAGAACCCCAATTTCAGCTCCATTCACCCCACCTGATACTCCGTATAAAAGGTTAAATGAGAAATTGTTGACTACATGTGGAGCTTCATCTCCATTTGTTCCAATCGGATGGGCAAAGGTTGCCTGTGCTTTCCGGTAAATTTTTGTAGTGTCGCCTGTTTCTGCGTACACCGATATGATCCCTATGATCATTCCTATAACCAAGATGATTATTTTTAAAGTGTTATTCCTAGTATTCATTGCGTGTTAATTTAAAAATGTTCAATAGGAGGACAATCGTCGTGGGGCTTACCCCTATCGGGGTGTGAAATTTATTTTTAGATGTTGTGCTTAATCTTCCAGAGAATTCGCAGCCCTGAATATGCCCGGGATTTTCAGGCAGCTTACAAAATTCTTAATCCGAAGGTACCTCCCCACCACAGCTGGAATTGGGTATCTGTTCCGGGAACATCTTCCCAGAGGAGGGTTTTATCAGGTGCTATGTTGGTCAGGAATTCTCCTGTCAATGGATCTTTAAGATCGGATACATGCAGGTTGAGGGCAGGACCCAGGAAGAATGAAAGTCGTTTAACGATCCGGATGCCTAACAGTGGACTGAAACGGAAGGAAACATTGAAAGCCTGCTCATCCACATCTTCCATGATCTGGGTTCCTTTAAGATCCAGGCTGACCACAGCCCTTCTTGTACCTATTTGACCGCCAATTCCATAACCGAAACCCCAGATGGGACCTTCTGAGCCAGGTTGAATACCCGCAGTAAACATATTATAGAACCTTCTTACCCCGAGCTTATAGGTGAAATTCGCATAGAGAACTTCCTCGGCCGATAATTCAATTTTGTGATACCCCTTTCTGACAATACTTATAAATCCTATGGGTATCCCGCCTACGGAATCCGCAATATTGATAAAACTGAACTGTCCTCCATCCACGTATTTGGCATAATTGAACAACATGGAGATCTGTGCTCCCTTTACGCGCTCTGAAGCAATATTCCCCAGTCCGGCCAGCTGGCTTAATCTCACGGTTTTGGAATAATTTAACAGACCGGCGATCTGCCAACCACCTACATTCCTACGTGCTGCATTGATCAGTCCGGAGACCTGAAATCCGTTGACATTTTCGCCTATATTAAATACTCCAGCAACCTGCAAAACATCCACATCTTTTTTCGTATAATTTGAGATACCTGAAATCTGAACACCATCAACGGATTCGGTTGTAAAATTGCTGATACCAGCTACCTGCCAGCCGTGCATCGTTCCCCTTAATACATTGCTGATGCCTGTTATCTGAACACCTCTCATGGTATCCAGTATCACATTGCTTATACCTGTCAATTGAAGACCTTTGACATCCTGGCGGTTGTTATTGAATATCCCGCTGATCTGTGCGCCGGTGGTTGTCCCGCCAACTACGTTGCCAAGACCTGCAACCTGGAGTCCTGAAACATTTTTCCGGTCAATATTCACCAATCCGCCCACTTCAACGCCTTTCACACCTGCTGAATATCCGACAAGTATGTTCAGGGATAATCGGTTCTCTACCTGTCCCGACATTTTAAGATTTGTACCCACATTCGGCCAGATCGATATCTGGCCAATGCGTGTTTCTATAATATCAATGTTTTCAGCCTGAACCCGTTGATCCCGGGCGACGAACTTCTGTACGATCCCCACCTCTTCCACAGGAGCATACGTGAATGGTTGAATGCGTTCGATAGGAGGGACATCGTAACCGGGATATTGCCTGGCCATTTGGATGTCGATAGATTGATCGGAAGGACTTACAATAACAAGAGTATCATAAAAATTCTTTTTACTGTAAAACAGGTTGAGCTGTTCATACTTAGTTGGAACAATCAGGTTGTAATAACCCATACTATCGGATAAGGCTGCCACAAGACCTGCCGGATCGTATACAGATACGTTAACGAGCGCTTTTCCAGACTCCGCATCATAAATGTATCCTTTGATTTCATATTTGATATTTTTCTTATCCCTTTCTCCTTTTGGTATTTCCTTGATCAGAATCAAATGGTTGCCAGAGACTCTGTACGTAGTTTCCTGGTCCAGGATTATTTCCAGTACATCTTTTACTGCAGAATTTTCTACATGAAGAGATACCAGCGAATCAACATTAATTATCTTGGAATTATACGAGAAGTTAAAATCAGCTTCATCGGCCAGGATGATCAACACTTTTTCCAGGGAAGCATTTTCCAATGACATACTTACTTCCCTTTTTAAAACCGGAACCTGGGCAAATGCGGAATCAAAGAAGATCAGTAAAAAAAATATCAAGATCAGTTTTGGAACCGATCTAACAACCATCGCCTGATATCTCAAAAGTATTGTTATTTTTTTCTATGGTTAGATTAAAGTTAATGGCTATTTTATCCAGTATTTCTTCTATATCCATATCCTGAAACTTGGCAGATAGCATGCAAGATAATATTTCTTCATTCTTTGCCAGAATCTCAGTATCATACAATTTCTCAAGTGTGTCAAATACGGTTGACAGCTCGGTATCCCTGAACATAACAGTCCGTGATCTCCAGAACATCTCTCCCCCTTCTGATTTCTCATATTTTTCAATGTGACCGGTGGACCGGTTGAAAATTCCCTTTTCATTCTTTTCGAGGATCACAAAGGCGACATCTTCTTCATCCGACAACCTCACTTTTCCTTCTTCAACGGTAACACTTATTTCAGTTTCCTCCTCTACGGCCCTTACATTAAATGATGTTCCCAGGACGCGTACCATTGCATTATGTGCATGGACCACAAATGGCTTCTCTTCATCGCGTTCCACTTCAAAGTAAGCTTCACCGATTAATTCGACCGCCCTTTCTTCTGATTTGAATTTTTCCGGATAGGTGATCTTTGCGTTTTCATTCAAAGTAACCTTGGTGTCATCCGGAAGATCCGTTGTGGTTATATCATTTTCTGCTAATACCACCACCTGTTCAAGATCCCCGCCAGTCATAAAAAAGACTGCATAAACCAGGAAGCCCACTACCAGGACTGCTGCTATCCGGCTTGCATAATAATACAGACTTCGGACTTTTGTCTCTCTGACCGGGGCCATGCCTGGAGTTTCCATATCTTCACCTTTTAGGGAAATGTCTTCCTCAGCATTGCTTGCAGTATCTTCAATGGTGGATTTATCCGGTTTTTCTTGATCACCAAATAATCTTCCATGTAATCTGTCCCATGCGGCATCCAGATTAACAGGTGCGGGGTTATTCCCAACCAGGGAATCTGCCTCCCGCCAAAGCCTGGCGAGACGGTCAAATTCATCTTGATTAGTTTTTGAGGATGATCTCCAGGTTTCTACTGATCTCGCTTCTTCCTTACTGCATTCACCTGATAAATACTTACCTAAAAGATCATAGTCAATATGTCGCTCTTCATCTTTCATTCAAGGTCTTCAAATAAATGACAACCCAAATTGGTTTTACCCTACAAGTTATTTGTAGAAAAACAATAGTATTTCTATAACCATCAATATTAATATTACCAAAAACTCCTTAAGTTCCTCCCTCAGGAACTTTAATGCCTTGCCCATCTGGGCTTCCACGGTTTTTACCGAAATCCCCAGTTTTTCGGCAATTTCCTTATATTTCAATCCATCATACCTGCTCATCAAAAAGATCTTTTTTCTTTCAGGCGGCATTACCTCAATGCTGTCGTCGATCTTTTTCTGTAACTCAAGTGTTTCTACAGGATTATCATCCAGCCCCTGCCCGGGATTATAGGAATCCTGTACGATTGAGGCATAATTTTCACGCACCTTTTTATACTTGAGGTAATTCAGGCATGCATTTCTGACGGCCCTGAATAAATAGGATTCTATCGAGGAAGAGATATACAGGTCACTTCTTTTATTCCACAAATTAAAGAAAAGGTCCTGAACGATCTCCTCTGCCTGGTCCAGTTCCCAGACATACTTGATCGCATACCCGCATAAGTTAGAATAATAGCTTTTAAACAGTGATTCGAAGGCGCTTCTATTTCCCTGAACGATCTGGGGTACTATTTCAGATGTGGTATACGTCAATTACGGGTAATTTAAAACCGAAAATAAGATTATTCATGAAATCTTTCAAATACTTCGGATATTTCACGAATTCTTAACCACCATTCATCTTTTGGCCTGGAATACTTCAGGTCAACCATACGTGGGAATTCAAAAAGGTCAGTGAATTTCATTTCACCATTATCGTAACCTATAAAGGCACAGTCATTCCGTGAACCTTCAGCAAGTTCGATGAGTTTGTTGATTGCTTTTGTGGTGAACCTGATGGCGATATTCCTGTCGTAAGGGGTAGGATTTCCTCCCTGTTGAATATGCCCGAGTATTGATCTCCTTACATCGAAAATAGTCCCGCCCTCTTCTTCAAAGAGATTAGAAATAAATTCAGTCGTGTATATCGGATTTGCGTATTCATTTCTTATGATCAGGGCCAGTCTTTGCCCTTCCAGAAATCCTTCTTTCAGGGTATTTACATCATTCATCATGTCCTTAAGTGTTACACCTGATTCATGCATATATACCTTTTCCGCACCAGTTGCGAGCCCGCTCATTAAAGCCAGATATCCGCAATACCTGCCCATAACTTCTACCACGAAAGCCCGGTTAGAGGATACGGCTGATTCTTTAATTTTATCTATAGCGTCAACAATATTATTGATTGCCGTGTCGGCCCCTATGCTGAAATCAGAACCCGGAAGGTTGTTATTTATACTGGAAGGAACCAGCACAATCGGTATATCGAAAGCTTTATATTTATCCCGGTTGTTCATCAGGTCATGAGCTGCTTTATAACCCGATAAACCTCCGATTATCAATAATCCATCGATCTGGTTTTTATCCAGGGTGGAAGCTATTGGATAGTACTCCCTGTCTGTAGGCTCTTTCCTGTTCGTACCCAGAACAGTTCCTCCAAGATGTGTCCAGCCGGTAACGCTATTCCAATTCATTTCCATGATCTGGTTATTTACAAGACCATCAAAACCATTTTTCACCGCCAGCATTTTATGCCCCGCATCCAGTCCAAGCCTGACTGCGGTACGAGTGGCTACATTCATGCCAGGAGAAGGGCCACTGGTATTTAAAATGGCCAGTTTTAATTGTTTTTTCCCGTCCGGTGGTGGTTTTGGAGAGGCCTGCCTAAGGGTTCTGAATGTATTTAAGGATTGCCTGAAACTACCGCCCCTGAGATTTATCGCTTCCTCATAGTTTCCTTCGTTGATGCATTCATAGATCGAATGGGTCTTCTTCACGCTTTCCATCAGAGAGACCGGCTTAATTTTATTCCTTCGCATCCCGATCATCATGGGTTCCTGGTCTTCCGGAGCATTGAGTATATAATCTACTGCACTGTAACCCAATACCGTGCTCATATAACGGTCAAAAGCACTGGGAGAACCTCCACGCTGTACATGCCCCAGAATAGTGATCCGTGTATCTTGTCCCAAGATATCCTCAAGGATCTCCTTGATGTAATGTGCTGTGATCGGATTTCCTTTGGTGTCTTTAGCACCCTCGGCAACTATAACAAGACTGTCATTCTTTCCGGCATCCCGGTTATTACGGATAATTTCACTTAAACGGTCTTCCCAGCCTTCTTCAGGAGGGTGTTCCGGGATAAAAACAGAGTCAGCACCAGTAGACAGTGCGCTGATCAACGCAAGATAGCCGCAATTCCTTCCCATAACCTCTACAACAAAAGTTCTGTCATGACTTGCTGCTGTATCACCCAGCATGTCAACGGCATCCACGATGCGCCTGAGGGCCGTATCCGCGCCAATGGTCATGTCGGTACCCGACATATCGTTATCGATGGATCCAACCAACCCAACAATCTTGAGCCTGGGATGCTGTTCGGCTTTCTGCTTGGTGATTTTCTTTTTCTTTACCAGTTCTTCCACAAGGATAGGCCATTCATCCCGGAAAAGGTTTGCCCCAGTAAGACTCCCGTCTCCTCCAATCACGACGAGGTGGTCTATATCAACATTTACCAGGTTTAAAGCGGCCTGAAGGCGTCCCTCACGTGTCCGGAATTCCTGGCTTCTGGCGGTGCCTATTTCCGTGCCTCCTTTATGCATAATGCCACTGACCGAATCCCAGTTCATCTTTTTGATCATATTACCTCCTTTGTACATGCCGTTGTACCCTTGCAGGATAGCATATACATCCAGGCCACGGTATAATGCCGTTCTTACGACTGCCCTGACTGCAGCATTCATGCCTTGAGAGTCTCCACCACTGGTAAGTACCCCTAGACTGGAAAATTTATTAACTTTTGCCATTGTGAATTTTGTTCATTTTGGATCTTCTGCTGAGCGATCCCAGCGATTAATGAAGGTAACAAATTTAGACAAATCGATATTAATACTGCTTCCTCTCAGAAAAGAATATCAGATTTAACATGAAATTAACAATATCGCCTTATAATACATATTTGAAGGAAGAATTTCTTGATCATTTTTGATAGCGTATTGTATGTAAATGGCTTAATCCAGAATATACTTTTCCAGTCAAAAATATATCATAGCGGTTCAGAACAACTTTAAATAAAAGATGCCGGTCAATTGTCCGGCATCTTTTATTTTCCAAATACCAAAATTATTTTAAATCAAAACGATCAAGATTCATAACTTTAGCCCATGCGTCCACAAAGTCATTAACAAACTTCTCTTCGGAATCATTGCTGGCATAAACCTCGGCCAATGCTCTAAGTTCTGAGTTAGAACCAAAAATGAGGTCCGCACGAGTGGCAGTCCATTTGAGCTCACCGGTTTCTCTATCCTTTCCTTCAAACTCTTCTTGTTCATCAGAAGTGGCTTCCCAAACGGTACTCATATCCAAAAGGTTAACAAAGAAATCATTGGAAAGGGTTTCATTATGGTCCGTAAAAACGCCGTGTTTAGAGTTATTATAATTTGTGCCCAGGACGCGCATACCGCCGACAAGAACAGTCATTTCCGGGGGAGTTAATGTAAGTAATTGTGCTTTGTCCACTAACAGTTCTTCTGTCGAGTAGGTATATTTTGTTTTGAGATAATTTCGAAAACCGTCTGCCATCGGCTCAAGAACACCCATAGAGTTTACATCAGTTTGCTCTTGTAAGGCATCCATGCGCCCGGGTGTAAATGGAACCTCAATGTCATGTCCTGCGTTATTTGCAGCCTTTTCTACTCCTGCACAACCACCCAAAACGATCAGATCTGCCATGGATAATTTTTTGTCACCTGATTTGGCATTAAAATCATTTTGGACCTTTTCTAAAGTGGTCAGTACTTTACTCAATTGTTCTGGATTATTGACTTCCCAATTTCTTTGTGGGTTGAGCTGAATACGTGCACCATTGGCACCCCCTCTATTATCCGAGCCACGGAAGGTGCTTGCTGAAGCCCAGGCAGTGGACACTAATTCACTTATTGTCAGACCCGAATTCAAAAGAGTTGCTTTCAGATCAGCAATGTCTTTTTCACCAATTATATCATGATCAACTTGAGGGATAGGATCCTGCCAGATAAATTCTTCTTCCGGAACTTCCGGGCCTAGATACAATGTGGTGGGTCCCATATCACGATGTGTTAATTTAAACCAGGCACGGGCGAAGGCATCGTCGAATTCTTCAGGATTTTCCATGAATCTTCTGGATATCTTTTCATATTCGGGATCAAAGCGTAGCGAAAGGTCAGTAGTAAGCATAGTAGGTTTGTGCTTTTTATCTGTATCAAAAGCATCAGGGAAAATCTCTCCTGCATCTTTAGCCACCCACTGGTGGGCTCCAGCCGGGCTTTTGGTTAACTCCCATTCGAAGTTAAAGAGCATACTAAAGAATGCATGACTCCATGCGGTAGGTGTAGGAGTCCAAATTACTTCTAAACCTGAGGTGATGGCATCAGGACCTTTTCCTGATTTATAATCACTCTTCCATCCTAAACCCTGTTCTTCAATGCCTGCTGCTTCTGGTTCCGGGCCTACATGGGAAGCATCTCCTGCACCATGCGTCTTTCCTAAAGTATGTCCTCCA
This sequence comes from Cyclobacteriaceae bacterium, assembly GCA_024644875.1. Taxonomy (GTDB): domain Bacteria; phylum Bacteroidota; class Bacteroidia; order Cytophagales; family Cyclobacteriaceae; genus JAGTVG01. Next base: position 33,227 of record JAHEGY010000014.1, on the reverse strand, counting down.
GCGATTAGTGCCACAGTCTCCTCATCATTCATTCCCATCCGTCCAAAGGTTTCGCGAATGTCCCTTGCTGCGGCAACGGGATCAGGGTTACCATTAGGACCTTCAGGATTCACATAGATAAGTCCCATTTGCACGGCAGCCAGTGGGTTTTCAAGTTCACGATCCCCAGTATACCGTTTATCCCCCAGCCATTTGCTTTCCGGACCCCAATATACGTTACTTGCAGGTTCCCAAATATCTTCTCTTCCTCCTCCAAAGCCAATGGTTTTGAATCCCATTGATTCAAAAGCTACATTTCCTGTGAGTATCATCAAGTCTGCCCATGAGATTTTACTCCCGTATTTTTGTTTGATAGGCCAGAGGAGCCTTCTTGCTTTATCGAGGTTAGCATTATCTGGCCAACTATTGAGAGGGGCAAAACGTTGTTGTCCCTCACGTGCACCACCACGACCATCTCCTGTACGGTAAGTACCGGCACTGTGCCAGGCCATACGAATAAACAAACCTCCATAATGCCCAAAATCAGCCGGCCACCAATCCTGTGATTGAGTCATTAGTTCATGCAGATCACTTTTTAAGGCTTCATAATCCAGGCTATTGAATGCTTCTGCGTAATTAAAATCTTTACCCATGGGATTTGATAAGGGTGAATTTTGTCGAAGAACGCTTAAATCGAGTTGATTAGGCCACCAGTCTCTGTTGTTTGGACCTCTTTGCATGCTAGTCTGGTCTGGACTCTGATCCGTTGTATCCATACTGCTCTGATCACATCCTATGATGGCAATGATCAGGGTAAATGTTAAGATTAATTTTTTCATGACTTAAATATTATAGGTTGGAAATATCCTTAAGTCAATTTAATTATTATCTTTTATCAAATCAATTTTTTCAAAGACAACTATGATAGAATAATAATAATTTAAAGAAAAAAGTGTCTACTGGCAGGTCAAGAGAAAAGAAAAGAGTAAGGAGTGTTTCAGTTTTCATGTTTTAGGTAATTATTACCTCCTGCTAGCTGATAAAGATTCCTTACTCATAATATCAGTAACAAAGCATTTAAAATACGAGGGAATAATATCAAATCAGTACTTATAAACTGATCCTGATGCCTGGTCCGATCAGGAAGAAAAATTCCTCGGCATTTAATTTGTATCCCCCTCCAAAGTATAAAGGGAAGGTCAGTTTTTTATCTTTCCGGGTGGGGTATAAAGAACCTAATATTACTATGGCCAGGTCCCGGTTGTCATCATTATCTGAAAAATTAAAAGCATCAAGTGCGAGAAATCCGGCACCCACCTTAAAAGGCTGCAAACGGTTGATCCTGTTTTTCTGGTAAAAACTGAATTGTGCGATCATGGCCATGCTGATCCCTGTCAGATTGCCTGCCGACTCACTTCCATAGGTGACCAATCCGGCCGGGAAAGACACTTCAATATCGAATCGCCAATATTTCTCGTAAATTATCTCAACTGTTTCTTTAAATCCTACTCCACCATATATATTCTTGTCATTGGTGATCTCGACTGTAATTTTTGACCAGGATTCTATATCGTATGTTTTTTTATTTAGATAATTGTTGACATTAATGACATTAGAAGAGCAATTGCCCCGGTAGAACCCATCCCTGGGAGAAAAGGGTCCGGGACATACCACTATGTCCTCAAATTCCTTTATTTCAAGTAATTCATTGTTCCTCCCTCTTAGAGTGACCGTGATATTCAGGTGCTGCTGGCCATATAATTCCCCCTCGGAATCAATTTTGTTGTTGTCGAATTTTACGGTCAAATATTGGACAACCTGCGGCGTTAATATGGTATTACCTATGGTATTAACTTGCCTTTTGAATCCATTCCCTTCAATAGTTATGTAGTCAAATTCACGGGGTCTCTGGTATTCCTGTACCTTCAGCTCGAACCCTGTCTTCTCCCCATGATTGTATATGGGTATGGTCCGGCTGTATATATCAATCGGGATGTTCAATACGTAAGTTGCCAAAAATTCATTGTGGATAAGTGTGTCCAGGGTTATATTGGTCACCCCCTCAAATTCAAATGAAGCTTTTTGCAAGGATTCTCCTTCCATTCTTAATTCTACAGTTTCCCCTGGATGTACCGAGAGATTGGTGGTCCAGTCTTCCCCCTCCCTTAGTAGTTGTATATTCTTAATTTGTGGTTTGGGGATAATGTCCAGGTTGGTGATAAACAGTGACTGGTCATTTTCCTTGATATAGAGATATCCCTGGTTTATCCGATGGAGGGAATAAGGACGCAGGATGCATAACATCCGTCCATTGTCGATATGACTTTTCACAAATAATTCTGCAATCAGGGCACCTCCGGGTTCCTCCTGGTTTTCTATCCTGTAGGTGCGTCCTGGATTAAAAGATGGGTTGCTTTGTATCTGGATCTCATATCCGGACAAGTTCTGTGGATCATGGATGATATACTCCCGGTCAATATTTAAAAACCTGAGCCGGCTTCTGCGCACCATGAATTCCTCACGGATAACCGGTAAATCATAACTTAAAGTCCCGAATTCAGTGAGAAAGGGCCTTTTAGTCTTAATCTGAAGCTCGAGCATCTGAAATCCATAATTTCTGGATATCAAGTGCAAATACATTTTGCCACCTTCCTCTGTTAGCCGGTAATCGATCAGCTTATCGGTTGTCCAGATATTATCGATCCAGACATTCCGGATGTTATCAGTGATCAGTGGGAATACTTTTTCTTCACCGATAAAGAGTTCGTTGTTCAAAGGGATAAATTCCACCGTCGTGGTGGTAACCGGCAGGAGGGGAATCACTTCCATGGAGAATTCTGAAGAATCACTATTGCTTACCGCGAAAGTAAAATTCAGAAAATCTGTGTTGTACAGGTTGCGGAATCTGATCTTAAAACGAAAGTATTCATCATTGATGTTGACCATTGAATCCAATACCGTGTAATCATTTGATTTTACAAGCCTCAATCTGGAGAAAAGATCATTCCTGTATGGATATACTCTTACTTCACACACTGGATTCTCTTCATTAAAATGGAAATACAAATGATTCTCTCCATTATAAACAGTCAGGTTATCTCTTGTGTTGAACATCATGGTATCCATGCGGACTTCAACTTTTGAGAATATTGTTGATGGAATCTGGCTGAATGATACGGATGCCAACAGGATGAATAAACAAGTAATTATATACTTCTTTAAATACATAGCTCTAAAAAATCACATTGACTTTATCTAAAATACATAACCAATATTAACGCCAAAACGAGGATTTATGGCAAAACTTCCCTGGCGAAGATCATCAAATTTTTTGTCATTGAAAGGGTTGTCCTGATAATTTTTCGTGAAATCCCTGTATCCTACACCAACTCCAATAAAAAAATCAATTGTTATCCCGGATTGTTTCGATTTCACGTTCCAGGTCTGGCCGAACAGCTTCATCCATCGGTTCCCTATCATAAGGGAATATTCATATAACTGTTCCGTTGCGCTCACAGTATATGTTTCCTGGTTTGGCATATTAGCGGAATCGAGGGCGTTGAACTGATGTTGAATGTAGGTATATCTAAATTCATGCGAGAAGTATAACATACCAATTCCACGCTCAGGATGGTAGAACTTCTGCCTGAAAGCAATACCAAATCCCCGATTATACAGATCATATGGGGCTATGGAACTATTGCTCTTAAAAAAGGGATCGCGGATAATATTGAATTGTATTTCATAGCCCATCCTTTCCTGAAAATAATATTCCAGTGAAAGCGGGAGACTGCCCAGGATCGGTGCCACAGGATTAGTTGCTATAATAATTCCTTTGAATTCATTGATAACCGGTGTAAAATATTTGCTTTGTCGCTTTTTGTATTTATAATCCGGTTTCATATAATCGCCCTGAATCTCAACTGCTGTGGTCTGGTCACCGACCTTGAATACAGGTTTGTCATCTTCATATATAGGTCTGTAATACCCGGCGACACTGCCATCTTCTTTGTATAGTTCCCAATTACCCACATTTTTCCCATTCTTGATCTTTCCCTTCATCTTGATCTTCCCGTTATGATAATAACCGGTATAATCTCCCTCCCCGTTTGTGAAATCAGCTTCACCTTCTAAATTGCCATCTTCATAATAATACATCCATTTCCCTTCATGGATCCCATCCTTCATTTTTCCGATCACTTTCAGATTCCCGTTGTCATAGAATTCCTTATATTCTCCGGATCCTGATTGAAAAAAGCCTTCACCCTTCATATACCCTTCACTGTCATATATTCTCCAGTTCCCTTCTTTACGTCCTTTTATTTCAATTCCTTCAGAGCTTTTAGTACCATTTTCGTGATAATATGTCCAGGGTCCGTTCTTATCACCTCCCTCATAATTCCCCGAGGCTGAGATTTCACCATTTTCATAATAATATGACCATAATCCTGACCTGAGCCCCTCTTTAAACTTACCCTCAGCCTGTTTGCCTCCATTTTCATAAAAATATACCCAGGTTGAATCACTTTTGCCGTCAATATTATATCCCTGTACTTTTACGTTGCCATTGTTGTAAAATTCCTTATAGAAACCAACCTCACCTTCATAATAAGCCTGTGCTTTCAAGGTGCCATCCTCATAAAAATGGTTCCAAATACCAGTTTTTTTTCCTTTTTTGAAATTTCCACGGCTCTTCTTGGATCCGCTTTCGAAATAAAACCTCCATTCTCCTTCCCGCTTTCCATTGTAAATATTCCCCTCCATGCTGAGCTGGCCATTTTCAAAGTAGTATCTCCATAATCCATAATTCGAATTGCCTTTAAGCTGCCCCCGCATCTTCAGCTTACCTCCTTCATAATAATAATTCCAGTACCCGGTTGGATTGTTATTCTGGTAAAAACCTTCGGATTTGATATTCCCATTCTGGTAAAATGACATATACTTCCCGTCAAGCACATTTTTATTGCTTTCAAGGACCATAAAAGTTTCTTTTATCCTGGTATCCCCTTCTTCGAAATAAGTATGTACAGTCACCCGCTGTGCGTACAGGAGGTTAACACCTGCAATAAAAATTATAAGGCTTAAAGAAAGGATTCTTAACATAGACCACATAGACTGCCCTTTACCAACATCTTCTAAACGTCCTGATGGCAGCCCGTTTTATACATACACCTTAAAAAATTTTACCTGTTATTTACTTATAACATTATAATTGTAAATTTGGTATATATAATTCACTAAAACAACATAATCCCATGTCTGAGGAAGCATCAAGACCGAAGTCATCTTTTTATGATGATTTTGAATCTCCCGATTTTTATGATATTGACACGCTCTTAACAGAAGAGCAAATCCTGGTCAGAAGTGCTATGCGGGACTTTGTAAAACAGGAAATTACCCCGTTTATTGAAGAATGGGCTCAGAATTCAACTTTTCCAAAGAACATAGTTAAAAAGTTTGGCGATATCGGCGCCTTTGGACCGTTTATCCCGGCAAAATATGGCGGTGGTGATATGGACTATATTTCCTATGGCCTGATTATGCAGGAAATTGAAAGGGGTGATTCAGGAATGCGGTCTACAGCTTCCGTTCAGGGTTCACTGGTGATGTTTCCGATCTATAAATATGGATCTGAATCACAAAAGGAAAAGTATCTGCCTAAGCTCGCTTCCGGTGAGTTATTAGGCTGTTTTGGTTTGACAGAACCGGATTTCGGTTCCAATCCGGCCGGGATGAAGAGCAGGATCGTTGATAAAGGGGATCATTATATCCTGAATGGATCCAAAATGTGGATATCCAATGCGCCTGATGCTGATATTGCCATTGTATGGGCTAAGGATGAGACGGACAGGATCAAAGGGATGATCCTTGAACGGGATATGGAAGGATTGACAACTCCGGAAACACATGGAAAGTGGTCTTTACGGGCCAGTTGTACTGGTGAACTGGTTTTTGATAATGTAAAGGTGCCCAAGGAACAGATCCTGCCGGATAGAGATGGCCTTGGCGCTCCCCTCGGATGCCTGGATTCAGCCCGGTATGGTATCGCATGGGGTGTTATCGGAGCGGCTATGGATTGCTATGAATCAGCCAGGAAATATGCCTTAGAGCGGATTCAGTTCGATAAACCAATTGCCTCGTTTCAGCTGACACAGAAAAAGCTTGCTGAAATGCTTACGGAAATTACAAAAGCTCAACTGCTGAACTGGAGACTGGGTAGATTGATGACTGAGGGGAAAGCCAGTTCTTCACAGATATCCCTTGCTAAAAGAAATAATGTGGAAGTAGCACTGAATATAGCCAGGGAGGCGAGGCAGATCTTTGGCGGAATGGGAATTACCGGTGATTATCCCATCATGAGACATATGATGAACCTGGAATCGGTTATAACCTATGAAGGTACTCATGACATCCATCTTCTCATTCTTGGAAAGGAAATAACCGGAATTTCTGCCTTTATATAGGCGTCAGCGTGGTTTTAAATACGATTATTGCAAAACAAAAGGTCGAAAGTAAAAATATTGTAAATTTTCGCACTTAATGTTTTCAAAATTAAATTTACTTTCTACATTTGTCACCGATATGAAAGAAAACAGAAATACTTTGTACTGGTGGTGGCCTGAGAAATTTATTTTTCAGCTGTAATAAGAAGTACGGGTATATTAAGAATATATGAAGCTTACTGATTACAGTGAGCTTTTTTTTTGTGTTTATAAAACGATATGGCATTGAAAACTTTTTCTTTTAGAACTTCATCAAAACGACTGATAGCGGATGTAGTAACTCCGGTGAGTATCTATCTTAAGCTGCGTGACAGGTTCGCAAATACTTTTCTGCTGGAAAGCTCAGATTATCACGCAGCAGATAATAGTTATTCTTATATCTGCTGTAATCCAATTGCCTCTTTCTCTCTTAAGAGGAATGTTGTGTCAATGGCTTATCCCGACGGCACCCGTGAGGAGATCAATCTAAAAGACAGGTCTGAGGTGATTGATTTGCTGAGCGAGTTTATCGCAAGTTTTAAAGCCGATGATCAATCTTATAATTTTATAACCAATGGGCTGTTTGGTTATATATCATACGATGCGATAGAGCATTTCGAGGATATCGAACTGCATGATAATGAAAAACCCGACTATGATATCCCCGAGATCCATTACACGGTATTCAGAAATGTCCTTGTGGTTAATCATTTTAAAAGCGAATTGTTTGTCTTTGATCACCAATTGGAGGAAGATGCTTCAGAATCAAATGTTAAGGATCTTATTTCGCTCATTGGTAGCAAGAACTTTCCAACCTATGAATTCCATATTGATTCGAAGGAGACTTCTAATTTTACGGATGAAGAATTCTTAAAAGTGATCGATAAGGGACGCGAACACTGTCTTTTGGGGGATGTCTTTCAGATAGTGCTCTCCAGACGGTTTGAATCAGGCTTTAAAGGGGATGAGTTTATTGTTTACCGGGCTCTCAGGGCCATCAACCCATCTCCTTACCTTTTTTATTTCGATTACAGCAATTTCAAGATATTCGGTTCCTCACCCGAGGCACAGATCGTAATAAAGAACAACCGGGCAAGTATTTTCCCCATTGCAGGCACATTTAAACGCAGTGGGAATGATAAATATGATGCTGAACTCGCAAGGAAACTTTCGGACGATCCAAAAGAAGATTCAGAACATGTGATGCTGGTTGACCTGGCCCGGAATGATCTTTCAAGAAACGGATCTGATGTGGAGGTTGAGAAGTTTAAGGAGATACAGTTTTATTCACATGTTATTCATCTGGTATCTAAAGTCTCCGGAAATCTTCAGGAGGATACTTCCACAGTACGTATTGTTGCAGATACTTTTCCTGCCGGCACCTTATCCGGGGCTCCAAAACACAGGGCAATGCAATTGATCAATAAGTATGAACGTACTCAACGGGGCTATTATGGCGGAGCTATCGGATATCTCGGATTCAATGGGGATTTTAACCATGCCATTATGATCCGCTCGTTTTTTAGTAAGAACAATACCCTGTATTATCAAGCAGGAGCAGGTGTCGTAGCGAAATCTGTTCCTGAAAGTGAGTTACAGGAAGTAAATAACAAGCTGGCAGCATTGAGGAAAGCCTTGAAAGATGCCGGAGAATTTATAAACTAGTTTGGGTATGAAAATACTGGTATTTGATAACTATGATTCATTCACCTATAACCTGGTACATATAATACGTGAATTGGGGTATGGCCGACACATGGATATTGTCAGGAATGATAAGATCCATCTCGAGGAGATCGATGTATATGATAAGATCCTCTTATCGCCTGGTCCCGGAGTCCCGAAAGATGCAGGGATCATGGAAAAACTGATCGAAGAGTATGCACCCAGTAAAAGCATCATGGGCGTATGCCTTGGCCATCAAGGTATAGCTGAGGTCTTTAATGCGGAATTATACAATATGCCCGTTGTGCTTCATGGAATAACAACAGAAACCCGGATACTGGAATCAGAGGATTTCCTTTTTGTGGGGATACCGGCGGAAATTAAGGTTTGCCGGTACCATAGTTGGGCCGTGGTACCGGAAACGGTGCATGGCGACCTGGAGATCACTGCTGTGGATAATGAAGGTGTCGTGATGGCTCTAAGGCATAAGAATTATGATGTGAGAGGCTTGCAGTTTCATCCTGAAGCCTATCTTACAGAACATGGGAAGCTGATGGTTGAAAACTGGTTAAAGAATTGACCTTTATAAATAAACCTAATGCATAAAACGGGATCAATAAAATGGCATAGTGCTTTGGAGTAGGATCCTGGGATGACCAGGGATCATTAACTGGCAGGATACCCGGAATTAAAGATATAAAACTGGAAGATTAAAAATTAGATATGAAAGAGGTTTTAAACAACTTGTTCGAATATAAATCCCTGAATAAGGATGATGCCAAGGAAATACTGAAAAACCTGGCCCGGGGAGCTTATAATAATAGCCAGGTAGCTTCTTTTCTAACGGTATACCTGATGAGGAGTATTACTGTTGATGAACTTCAAGGATTCAGGGAGGCTATGCTGGAACTCTGTATTCCCGTTGACCTTTCAGCATACGATCCAATTGATCTCTGTGGAACTGGTGGTGATGGTAAGGATACTTTTAACATTTCAACTTTATCATCTTTTCTGGTTGCTGCAGCCGGGCAACCGGTTGCCAAACATGGCAATAATAGTGTATCATCGGTATGTGGATCTTCTAATATCCTGGCACACTTCGGGGCAAAGTTCAGCAATGATCCCGGACAACTTAAGAAAAGCATTGAATCATCGGGAATATGTTACCTGCATGCCCCGCTCTTTCATCCTGCAATGAAAAATGTTGCCCCCATCAGGCAGGAACTGGGCATTAAGACCTTCTTCAATATGCTGGGCCCAATGGTCAATCCGGCTTTTGTGAAGAAACAACTCGTGGGTGTATTCAGCCTCGAGCTTGCCAGGTTATATGCCTATCTCTATCAGCGGTACGACAGCCAGTTCGCCATCATACATGCTCTTGACGGGTATGATGAGATCTCCTTGACCAGTGGATTCAAAATGATCACAAGGAATAATGAGTTTATATTAAGTCCCGGAGACCTGGGACTGTCTGAAGTTGACCCTTCAGATTTGTACGGAGGGAAAGATGTTGAGGAAGCCGCCAGGATATTTTACGGTATTCTGGAAGGCAAAGGAAGCAGGGCCCAGAGCGATGTGGTGATTGCCAACGCGGGGATGTCATTATATGGTTCGGGGGTTGCCAGCTCAGTGAAAGAAGCCATCGATAAAGCTTCAGAAGCCCTGAAATCAGGAGAAGCCCTGAAGAAATTTAATAAGTTTATTGAAGTAAACAGGGCCTGAGTTTTTTTTAAATAGAAAAATAGTTAACATGAATATACTGGAGGAAATTATAGCTTATAAAAAGGAAGAAGTTAAGCGAAGAAAAGAGCTTTATCCTGTAAAATTGCTGGAGAAAAGCATTCATTTTGATGCGCCGGTGGTTTCACTGAAGAAGTACCTGCTCAGGAAGGATAAATATGGGATTATTGCAGAGATAAAAAGAATATCCCCATCTAAAGGCCTAATTAATCCAAATGTATCCATTGAAAGAACTGCTATAGGATATATGCAGGCAGGTGCTTCCGCCTTATCGGTTCTGACGGATGAAAAGTATTTCGGAGGTTCCAATGATGATCTGAAGCTGGCACGGAAATTCAATTTCTGTCCGATCCTGCGAAAAGATTTTATTGTGGATGAGTACCAGTTAATAGAGGCAAAATCCATTGGAGCAGATGCCATACTCCTGATAGCTGCTGCACTCGATCCTGACCAGATTAAAGAATTATCACAGAAGGCCCGAAAACTCGACCTGGAAGTGCTGATGGAAGTCCATAATGAGGAGGAACTGCTCAACAATATCCATGACTCTGTTGATATTATAGGTGTGAATAACAGGGATCTTAAAAAATTTACCACTGACCTGGAAACATCAGTATCTCTTTCAGATAAGATCCCGGCTGAATATGTAAAAATTTCAGAAAGCGGGATCCATGATCCAAAAGATATATTATATCTGAAAAAGTCTGGATTTCAGGGATTCCTGATTGGAGAACAATTTATGAAGCAAAACAGGCCGGAAAAAGCATGTGCAGAGTTTATTTCAAGTCTGAAAGAAAAAGAATCCAGCATACGCCTATGAACCTGAAATTGAAAATATGCGGGATGAGGCACCCGGATAATATCCGGGACGTGATGAAATACCGGCCGGACTATTTGGGATTTATCTTTTATCCCGGATCACCTAGGTATGCCGGAGGCAATTTGGAAGAATTAAGCAAAATGAATATTCCTTCATCAATACTGAAGACTGGCGTTTTTGTCAATGAACGCATAGATGAGATAAAAAAGATGGCTTCATCATTTTCTCTTGACTTGGTGCAGCTGCATGGTGAAGAACCTGTGAAAGATTGTATTGAATTAAAAAAATCGGGTTTCAAGGTCGTCAAGGTATTTTCTGTAGGGGAGGATTTTGATTTCAGCCTTATGGAACCTTATGCAGGCGATGTCGATTATTTTCTTTTTGACACGAAGGGCAAATATCATGGCGGAAACAGCATACCCTTTGATTGGCAGATTATAGAAAAATACCCTTACAGCATCCCAGTTTTCCTGGGGGGAGGCATAGGCCTGGAGAATATAGATCTGGTTAAGCAAATAAAGAATCCTTATTTATATGCCCTGGATGCCAATAGCAGGCTGGAAACTACTCCAGGCCTCAAAGATCCCGAAAAGGTAAAATTATTCAGAGGAAAAATTGACAGATTATAAATATGATTGATCAGAATACGGATTACAATGTAGCCCCAAATGGATTTTACGGACATTTTGGAGGATCTTATATCCCTGAGATGTTATATCCCAACGTGGAGGAGCTTCGTCAGAACTATATGGAGATCCTTTCCGACAAATCCTTTCAGGATTCGTTCTACAAACTACTGAAAGATTATGTTGGGAGGCCGACTCCACTGTATCTGGCCGAACGTTTATCCGAAAGGATTGGGGCGAAGATCTATCTAAAACGGGAGGACCTGAGCCATACCGGTGCTCATAAAATCAACAATACCATAGGCCAGATCCTGCTTGCCAGGAGACTGGGAAAAACCAGGATCATTGCAGAGACGGGCGCCGGCCAGCATGGGGTGGCTACCGCCACTGTATGTGCACTCATGGGGATGGAATGTACGGTTTATATGGGATCACTTGATATTTCCAGGCAACGACCGAATGTCGAACGTATGAAGATCCTGGGTGCAGAGGTAAGAGCCGCCGAGAGTGGCAATAAAACACTGAAGGATGCCACGAATGAAGCCATGCGGCATTGGATCAATAACCCGGTGGATACGCATTACATCATAGGTTCGGTCGTAGGCCCACATCCATATCCGGATATGGTGGCCCGTTTTCAGTCTGTGATCAGTGAGGAAATGAAATGGCAACTCATGGAATCTGAAGACCGGGATTATCCCGACACGATCGTGGCCTGTCTGGGTGGAGGAAGTAATGCGGCAGGGGCTTTCTACCACTATTTTGATGATGCAAGGGTCAAGCTCATCACCGTGGAGGCTTCTGGCAAAGGAGTGGATAGTGGATATTCGGCAGCTACAACGGCGCTGGGAAAACCGGGTATCCTGCATGGAAGCAAAACCCTGTTGATGCAGACAGATGACGGACAGGTGGTGGAACCTTATTCCATATCAGCAGGACTGGATTATCCGGGAATCGGTCCATTACATGCACATTTGCATGAATCAGGCAGGGCATCTTTTCACAATGTTACGGATAATGAAGCCATGCAAGCCTGTATTACCTTGAGCAGGCTGGAAGGTATAATCCCCGCCATAGAATCGGCCCATGCGCTGGCTATACTGGAAAAACTGGAATTCAGTAAGGAAGAGGTGGTTGTTGTGAACTTGTCCGGCAGGGGTGATAAAGACCTGGAAACTATAATTAACTGGGGTGGATATTAAAAGAACGAATGAAAAATGCCCAGGTGATTCAGTGATGGAAATCTTCCTTATTGGAAACTGAGAAATACATAAATAAAATGAATAAATTATTAAATGCATTTGAGGATAGATCTGAAAAGCTGCTGTCCATATATTTTTCAGCTGGATATCCTGAATTGGACGATACAGGCAAAATCATGATGGCCCTGCAGGCAGGAGGTGCCGATATGATAGAGGTGGGGATCCCCTTTTCGGATCCTGTGGCCGATGGACCTACCATCCAGAATAGTAATAAAATAGCCCTGGATAACGGTATCACGCTTAAAAAGATACTTGCGCAGGTCGCGGAAGTACAAAAGAAGATCCGGATCCCTGTTATTTTGATGGGCTACCTCAATCCTATTTATCAATATGGTATGGAAAAATTCTGCCTGTATTGTCAGAAAGCGGGAGTCAGTGGACTGATAATCCCAGACCTTCCTGTTCAGGAGTATAAGAATGAGTACGAATCCCTTTTCCAAAAACACCATTTGGCAAATATATTTCTGATCACACCGCAGACCAGTGAGGCCCGCATCAGGGAAATAGATCGCCTAAGTAATTCATTCATTTACATGGTATCGTCAGCATCAACGACTGGCGCCAGAAAAGGACTTTCCACGGATCAGATCGACTATTTTAAAAGGGTAGGAGGTATGAATCTAAAATCACCCTTAATGATTGGATTTGGTATTTCTGATCATCAAAGTTTTACCCTGGCGACTAAGTATGCAGATGGTGCCATAATTGGAAGCGCTTTTATAAACGTTTTGAAGAACAGTGACAATCTCGAAGAAAATATTGTCGCTTATGTCCGTAGTGTAAAAGGAAATTAAAGGAGGAATTATGATCATACAGTTGAAAAATGGCATTACGCCAGAGCAGAAGGATGAAATTATCAATAAGCTTCATTCAATAAATTATAGTGCCAATGAGGTCACTACCCAGATAGGAAGCTATCTGATCGGTATCGGGAAATTAAATTTTGACATCCGGGAGCTTGGATTCATGCCTGGCATCTCAGATATACATATTGTTTCAGATAATTATAAGCTGGTATCAAGGAAATGGAAGGTGAGTCCGACAATGATCGATCTTGGCGATGGCATATCTATAGGGGAAAATAACTTTTCGATCATGGCTGGCCCCTGTTCTATAGAAGGGGAAGAAAATATACAATCTACACTGGAACACCTGAAAAAGAACAATGTCAGGATCATGCGGGGCGGTGTATATAAACCACGCAGTTCTCCCTATTCCTTCCGGGGTCTTGGTCTTGATGGCCTGAAAATATGGTATAAACTGGCCAGAGAGGCAGGTATTAAGATCATTACGGAAGTTATGCAGGTATCCCAGATAGAACCAATGTATGATTATATCGATATTTACCAGGTAGGAGCAAGAAATACCCAGAATTTCAACCTCCTGGATGAATTGGGTAAGATCGATAAGCCTGTCATGATCAAGCGGGGAATATCCGGGACCATTGACGAATTACTGTATTCTGCAGAATATGTTTTTTCAGGGGGAAATGAAAAACTGATTTTGTGTGAAAGGGGCATAAGGACTTATGAAAAAGCAAGCCGCAATACCCTGGATCTGAATGCGATCCCTATTCTTAAGGAAAAAACACATCTCCCGGTCATTTCAGATCCATCACATGGCATAGGGATCAGGGACCATGTCCTGCCTATGTCACTGGCAAGTATTATGGCAGGTGCTGATGGCATCATGGTGGAAGTTCATCAGAGGCCTGAAAAGGCTTATTCAGATGGCCAGCAGACCCTCGATTATAACGAGGCGGTTGATCTATATGAATCAGCCAGGAAAACCTATAATTTAAGAAGAAGCCTCTAAACTTGCCCTTCATGATAATTAAATGAAACTTCTATTTTTTGAAAGATAGTTTGAATAAAATCACGATTTAATTAGATTGTGTTATCATTCAAACCGATTTTTTAAAATGGAAGCAAAGTTATTAAACAGAAAAGGCCTGGAAATTTTTCTGGTCTTGCTCAGAACAGTCATAGGATGGCATTTTTTATATGAAGGAATCTCTAAACTGCTCAATCCTAACTGGACATCTTATAATTTTCTATCGGTATCCAAGTGGATATTCGCTGATTTTTTTCAAAGTCTTGCTACCAATCCGAAAGCTTTGGAGGTCGTTGATTTTCTCAATATCTGGGGATTGATACTTATCGGACTTTCTCTTTTCTTTGGAATTTTAACCAGGTACGCTTCTGCTTTTGGGATTTTAATGCTGTCACTATATTATGTGGCAAATCCTCCTTTCCTGGGTATGGATTTTGGCGTGCCCGCGGAAGGACAGTATCTTATTGTAAATAAGAACCTTGTTGAATTAATGGCACTAAGCGTATTTCTGTTCATATCTCCAAAAAGCCTTCCCGGGATTGACAGATTGATCAGTCTGGTCAGAAATCAACTTAAACAGGGAAAGGAAGTTGACGGAAAACCGGTAGAAAATCCAAATTACGATAAAGTAAAACTGAGCCGAAGAGAGCTTGTGAAAAACCTGGCCACATTGCCTATTTTTGGTGGATTTGTGATTGCTGCCATCAAGAAAAAGGGATGGATCAGCTATGAGGAGAAATTTCTTGAGGGGACTGATGCCATCACAAGCGCTACCATAAAATCTTACAATTTCACAAGTTTACAGGACCTTACAGCAAAGGTTCCAAGTACTACAATTGCTGGTGAAGAATTCAGTCGTGTTATACTTGGAGGGAACCTTATAGGTGGATGGGCGCATGCCAGGGATCTGATTTACGTATCCAAATTGGTAAAGTCATATTTCCATGATGATAAGGTATATGAAACGTTTCTGATGGCCGAAAAATGCGGAATAAATGCTTTCCTGACAAACCCTGTATTATGCCGGGTCATTAATACGTATTGGAAAAGAAAGATTGGAAATATAAAGTTCATTTCTGATTGCGGAGGTGAAGACACATTGAAAGGTGCACAGATGTCAATTGATAATGGTGCCAGTGCATGTTATGTACATGGAGGGATGGCCGACTTGATGGTGGAACAGGGTAGACTGGAGGAAATTGGTAAAACATTGGATTTGATTAAGGAAAATGGCCTGCCTGCCGGGATTGGCGGACATAAACTGGCGACAGTGAAGGCCTGTGTCGAATATGGATTAAAACCTGATTTCTGGATGAAAACCCTTCATCATACCGATTACTGGTCTGCCAACAAGGAGAATCAACACGACAATATATGGTGTACTGATCCGGAAGACACTATTGAGTATATGAAGTCTATTGATGTTCCATGGATTGCTTTTAAAACATTAGCTGCAGGTGCGATACATCCTGAGGTCGGTTTCAGATATGCTTTTGAAAACGGAGCTGATTTTATCTGTGTTGGCATGTATGATTTCCAGATCGTCGATGATGTTAATATTGCTATGAACGTCTTAAATTCGGACCTTAACAGACAACGACCGTGGCGGGCCTGATCCATGTTAATACAGCGGTAATTTTTTGAATTCGCTTATTGAAATACTCATACTTTTAACTTTTAGATATGTATTTAAATAGATACATCAGACGAATTTCCTCACTTTTCATATTATCTGCCTTACTAATGTGTACTCCTGTGAAAGAGGAAACTGATGAGATTGATGATAAGGATGCCTACGTTCAGATAAGCACTGAAAATCCGGCTTATTTTGAATTGAGCAATGGTTCAACATATATCCCCAACGGCTTTAATCTCGTGAATCCACCTGAAGAAGATGAACTGGAAGAGGTGGTCTTGACCATGGCGGCTAACCGCATAAATTATTGCCGGGTGTGGCTTGGCCTGTCTCTCTGGGACATTGAACACGTGAAAAGCGGGGAATATGATGTGGAAAAGGCGAAAATCCTGGACCGTTTTCTGGAATTGTGCTATACAAATGGGATAAAGGTTAAAATGTGCCTGGAGTATTTCAGGGATTGCCCGGCTGAAAGGAACCGTTGGTCTGATAAAATTATTCATAATGTGGCGAATGGGGGATATTATACCTCAATGGAAGAGTTTATTGATAGTGAGAAGGGGCATGAACAGTTCAAACGAAAGTTAAAGTTCTATCAGGAAAGGTATGGTGACCGGCCTGAAATTTTCGCCTGGGAGCTATGGAATGAAGTTAACTGTGTAAAAGGGGACTACCTTGAGTGGACAAAGATAATGCTACCTGAACTACACAAACTGTTTCCTAAAAACCTGGCCGTCCAGAGCCTGGGCAGCTATGATTATGAAGGCTACCGAGAGGAGATGTATCGGCCGATGATGTTGCTTGAGACAAATGACGTGACCCAGGTCCATCGTTACCTCGACCTGGGAGCCAGATGGGATGTGTGTCATGGCCCCGCTGATGTATTAGCCGCTGAAGCTGTACGGGAAATGTTAAACTTTAACACTGGTAAACCCGTGGTTTTAGCAGAAACAGGTGCTGTAAAACCAAAGCATACAGGATATTCTGAGATCTATGACCTGGATACGGTAGGTGTTCTTAACCATGATCAGTTATTTGCACCTTTCTTTGCAGGGGCCGCAGGTACAGGAAATGCCTGGTGGTGGCGGCAATGCATTGACAGGTTTGATCAATGGTACCTTTTTGACCGTTTTGCGGAGTCTGTAAAAGGGATTGATCCTGTAAGGGAGCGATTCGAGCCCGTTATGATACCGCATGATAGATTAAGGATCTATGCACTCAAAGGGAATAATACCCTCATAGCCTGGTGCAAGGATATAAATAACGATTGGAGAACGGAATTCGAGAAAGGTATTCAACCGGAATTGCTTCAGGATCTTTCTGTTGATCTTGCTGCTTCTATTCGGGATTTAAAAATAGAAAACCCCCGGGCCTATGATCCCTGGACTGACACCTGGTCTACGCAGGAGATAAATGATGGAAGCATGTCTTTACCTTCCTTTAAAAGATCTGTTGTTTTTAAACTGGAATTTAAAAAGTAGATAAGAATTCATCCGGATGCAATAAATATATAGTTTCCTGTCTTAAGAAAAATTGGATAATCGCTTTAGTTTCACGTAATCGGAAAAACATGATCATTTCTGTTTTCCCTGTCGTCATATAAATAAAATCGTTTCTATGTTCCCGTTATCAGGATTCAATTTTATTATCCGGAAAAAGGATGGATCCTGCTGCCAGGCTTAATGGCGCTAATATGAAACTGAGCAATCCGGCGTTGGTGGGACTGATCTCTTGTAAAAACATTGAAACCAATGGGGGGATTGCACTGGCAATAAAGGCAAGATAAGCCCCGGTGGTACTGGTTTTTTTCCAGTAGATACCTCCGACCAGGGCAGTGAGGGTGCCGGCAAATGCCAGTGATCCGGTCAGGGCAATATATCGAAAAACCGTTTCTGTAAAATTGTAGTAAATGCCCCAGAAATAAATGAAAAAACCAATGACAATGATACCTACCTGAATGAACAGCATACGTCTTTTTCCATTGATAGGGCTTTTAAGTATCGGGACCACGATATCCTGGGTTAATATGGCACTGAAAGATAGTAAATAACTGTCATAGGTTGACATGGATGCCGATAGGAAACCGATCATTATAAAACCGATCATGCCTGCAGGTATAATGCGTATCAACATATTTGGTAACGCGGTCTGCGTATCCGGAATTATACCAATAACAGCAATGGCGGCGATACCCCACAACATTGGCATGCAGGCCCGGAAAAACATAAAAATGCTGCTTATCCTGTACAGCTTCTTGGCAGTATCCCCATCTTTCATGCTGAATACACGTTGAACCACAGGTTGCCAGGAGGACCATCCGGCAGTATAGTAAAGTGCTGTCCATAAGATGAATAATAGGCCATATTTGGGTGCTTCCCTTAGATTGAATCCGGCATCACCGTAATGAACCCGCACTGAATTCACCATGCCGCTAAATCCACCTGCATGTGTAAAAGCATAATAGCTTATCATTACTATCCCCGCGAGTAATACAATAAACTGAAATATATCAGTGATTACTACAGAGTACATCCCGCCAAGCATTGTATAAGACACGACAATTACCAGAATGATTCCCATGATGATGGGCAGTGTGTGGGCCGGGAATCCCATTGCTATGGAAAGAAACCGCCCTTCCACCTGAAGAAAGATGCCCATGTTCAGAATGCCGGTAATAAATATTAATACTCCGGCAATCCAGCGCACGCCTGGGCGGAACCGCATTTCGAAATATTCAGGTACTGTTCTTATACCTAACGATCTTAAATGTTTGATAATAAATCCGGTTTTCCCGATTATCCACATGGTTATGGCAGCAATGATCCCAGCCAGTATGGCTACAAAACCATTTGAATAGGCTTCTTCTGAAAAGTATATTATGGTGACCAGCCCCATCTCGGTACTGGCCAGTGTGGCGATCCCACGGAATGACCGTAGCTTTCTGCCGACAAGGAGAAAATCATCTACATTTATAATCTGTTTTCTTGCGAACAACCCGATCGATAAACTGACGATCAGAAATCCAATGATGAAAGCCCAATCAATGAATTCAAATGTATTAGTCATCCTGGATCTTAATCAATAATGGTTTGAAGATCAACGGGATGACCTGTCCTGGCAGATTCTTCCATAGCCTCCACAACCTGGGTGGCAACCAATCCGTCTTCGCCGGTTACCAGGGGTTGGCTATTGTTCCGGACACAATCTATGAAATGCTCAATGGATGCAGTGCAGAATCCAAGGGCCTGACCATACCGGTCAACCACACCGGAAACGTCAGGGAATCCGGTCCCTTGCTCTGTATATTTTTCAATCATTCGATGGTGACTTACATTAACAGATGTGCTTCCTTTTGATCCTGTAAAGTCACCTTTAAATTCGAAGATATTGGGTGAATTTTCAGCCAGGATCCAGCAGTTCTCCACATATGCCGTAGTTCCCCCGGAAAATTCAAGTATGGATTGATAAAAATCCTGGGTATCTATACCTTTTTTCCTGAGTACTTCTGATCGGCTGACTGAGTACACTTTTATTATCTCATCCCCTGTAATCCATCGAATCAAGTCAACCACATGGCTACCAAGAAAATGTACGGGTGAGGACTTTGATGCCCAGCTCAACATTTTTGTCGGGACGAATATTGTGTCATTTAATCTGACATTTATCATTTGTAAATCGCCCAATTCTCCTGAGTCAACCATTTTCTTTACCTGTATAAATGGGATGTTCCAATGATTGTGGAAATCAACCATCAAAATAGCATCTGAGGCATCGCGTGCTGCAAGGATCTGCTTACATTCTTTGACAGAAGTGGCCAGCGGTTTTTCAACCAGGACGTGCTTCCCTGCATTAAGCGCATCCAATACGATCTGGGTATGGGTATGATCCGGGGTAGCTATCGATACAGCGGATATCTCCGGATTGGAAAGAACCTCCTGATAGTTGGTAGTATACTTTTTGGCACCATATTTTTGGGATAATTGTTCAGCTTTATCCTTATCTTTGTCGCAAACTGATACAATTCGGGTATACGGTGAAGTAGAGAAGGTTTGTGCGTGAATTGTACCCCAGATTCCACACCCGATTATTCCAATACCTGTGTTATCCATAAATATCCTCCGTCTTATTTAAACTTATATTTCCCTGGCATGGGTACCGGTGCAACTGGCAGATCCCCGAATTCATACTTATCAAGTGTGAAATCCTGTTTGGTTGTCATCATCTGGTCCCAGGTTATTTCCTGTCCACTATAGGCTGCTTCCCGACCCATAATAGCTGTCATAGTAGATTCCGCTACCTGTTTGGCCTCATTGATGGGTTCTCCGATCCGGATGCTGTGGATGAGATCGTCATGCTCTGTCTGATAGGCATTATTCTTATCACCACGGTATCGCCAGGAATCACCATCCTTGATAGTTATGCCAGTATGTTGATATGAAAAATGTCCACGCCCCTTGGCACCAATAAATACATCGTCGATATAATTGGCACAGCCATTGATCTGCCGGTCCAGGCAGAAAATGGTGATATCATTCGGGTATTCATATTGCACCGAATAGTGGTCATAGGCGTTGCCGAATGTGCTTCCGGTCCTTACCTGTCTTCCTCCCAGGCCAATCGCTTTAGTTGGCGTGGACTGGCAGACCCAGTTCATCAGATCAATAGAATGTATGAATTGTTCAACGAAGATGTCTCCTGAAAGCCATTCATAATACATCCAGTTCCTTAGCTGGTTTTCCATGTCTGACCATTCTGCTTTTGGCTCAAGGTACCATAGCTCCCCGATCAGCCAGCGGGTAACGCCCGATCGTAAATCGCCGATCTCACCTTCATGGATGCGCTTGACGATCTCTTTAAAGGAATTGTCTCTGCGGCGCTGTGTACCCGCTCCGATGGCAAGGCCCTTCTTTTTAGCTATTTCGCCGGATTCAATGATAGAATGTACCCCATTGGTATCGACAGCTGCAGGTTTTTCTATAAAAACATTCTTGCCAGCTTCAACCGCAGCCTTTAGTTGTACAGGGCGAAAATGTGGAGGAGTAGCGAGGATAACATAATTGATCTCAGGGATCTCCAGTAGCTTCTTATAGGCATCGAACCCGACAAAACAATGCTCATCTTTAATTTCCATACCAACTTTCTTAAACTGTTGACGGCTGGATCTCAACCGATCTTCCAGTGCATCTGCCATAGCCACGATCTTTACATTTTGCTGGGTCGCCTGGGCACCCTCAACCGGATTCTCGGTGTGATATCCTGAATCCGGGTAAATGCTGTTGGTGGCAGCATGTACAGCATCCAGGGCTGCACCCGTTCCACGACCACCGCATCCGATCAGACCAATATTTATTTGCTGGTCAGGGGCTGCATGGGTTGTTATGATAGTAGGTATGTTTAAGGCAACAGTTGCACCGGCAACATGTAATCCGGATTTCCTGATAAACTGCCGCCGTGAGACGTTTGGGGATTCTGTATTTTTCATAATAATTGTATTTTTATTTTAGTTTCAATTTTCATTTAATTTCCTGATTCGTGATTGTTCGCAAACCCTTCGGGTTGAATACGAACAAAGACCTTTTTAGCCACAAAATGATTTTTAAATAAATCTTATTTTTATTTCATAAATAGCTTCATTCGTTTCATCTTATTTGCTGCAATTCCCTGATTTATCTACGGCAACCACTTTATAAAAATATTGCGGCAGATTGCGAATTCGTTTATCGGCATGCTCAGTGCTGACAGTTGACGCGATCTGATTCCGTGGAATGATTTCCACATTTTCATTGAGTGATCTGTATATTCGGTAATAGCAAAAATCATATTCCATATTGGCATTCCAGGTCAGAACATTTGCGTCGCGCTTATCTACTTCCTTTTTTGTCACCTGTAAGCCTTCTACCCTGGCGGGAGGTTCCTCATCGTAATTGGTAGTATAAACTACAAGTGAATATCCTGGAACACTATCAGTGAAGTGGTTACCACTTAAGGATATTTTTTTAATATGACCCTGCATATCTCCAAAATAGTTAAATGGAATATTTTCAGGATCGTATATATATTTCCTGAAATCTTTATTTATCATATGATTCTCAAATGAAAGTTCCAAGGGTTGCGGATTCCGATGCCTGTTGATGACGGCGATGGAATGAGATCCGTTTTCAAGGTTTTTTATTGCACTTACACGTAGAAGGGAGTCAGTAGAGTTCACACTGTAGACTTCTGCGGGGCCTCTGAAAAACCTGGTCAATAATCCCAGCGCATAATATGTTGGTCTAGTAGTATGATCATCAAAATACCATTTGAATACTCCCCATTTATTAACGCGGTAGCCAAACTCGCGGCTTGGTGGAATGCCAGGGATATCACAGAAGGTCCAATAACTGCTGGCATAGATCCCTCCATTAATTTGCGCAAGAATTGCTTCGGCAATTTGAATTCCGACATAAGGCTCAAGCGGGGTATTGTTATAAATCAAGCCATCGTAAAAGACGGAATCCATGAAAAAGGATCCCTGTTTTGGTCCGAATTCTCCCATGATGAACTTTTTGTTCTTATCTTTCGCAAGATTTGATCCCCATTTCATTTTGTCAAGGAAAAAATCATAAAATGAAAGGTCATCAAGGTCATAGCTGTTAATGTAGTGATGTCCACCATATATCCCGGTGATCTCATCCATATTTTCAGCTGCCCATTCAATAGTATGCCAATATTGGAAAGGGGAAGCATCTGTAGCCAGCAATTTGACATCAAGATCCCTTCTCCCGAATTCATCATAAAATAATTGATGGATCCTTTTGAACCGGTCCAATTCATTTTTCTTCACCATGGAAGCCCATTCATCCACCGATAACTCATTAGTCATGCAATAGTAATTGATGTTATCAAATCCCTTTTCTTGAATAAGGTATTCAATGTTATCCACCTCTTTTTTTACATAATCCGATTCATCTGCATATTCATTAATGGACGAGACACCAAATGAGGTTAAATAAATTTCCGTATTGGTGTTTTTCATCACCTCAAGATATCTGAAGGCATCGTCGAGTTCCTTTTTGCCCCATTTCGGACTGTCCGTCACCCTGGCGAAAGAGGGATTCAATTCACGCCATCGCTTGGCAAATACTTGTTCATAGCGCCATTGAGTTGGATTGCGCGTATGAAAAATAACATGAAACCCAATGCCGCCGTATTTTTCATTAGTAACAAGGTTCGTTACCAGAATAGTAGAAGTTTGATTTTTTAAGTTATCCTGGTGCCCTGTACAGCCCAACAGAACAGGTATTAAAAATAGTAATAGTTTATTATTCATGGTATTCGTTATTAAAAAATGAATTTGTAATACAAGTACATAAGTTATTTATTAGAATCGATGTATCATTCCCTCACCTCTTATTGAATTGGTTTAAATTTATCGATGTAGAAACAAAGATTTAGCAAAATCGACATTGTTCTGAAAATTGAATTATTCTTATGCTTATAAGATATCTATTCCAATAATACAGCATTCTTTCTAATTGTAATCCATTCTTTTTTCTCCTCGTCATACATTCCAAAATTCGATCCCATCAAATTCCACATCGACCAGCTCATATTGTGTTTCTCCATTTGTTCACGGGCACTTCTTAACCAGCGTGCAGCGGATTCCTCATCAGCAGCCTTATTCACGCCAAATTCACCAAGGAACAATGGCCGGTTATGCTTTTTCCCCCATTCTGCTGCAAATTTAAATTCATCTTCGAGTGCCTTAATTTCTTCAGGTGATGCAGGCCAGACAACACCGGTTTCCCGGCCAGCCACACCCTGGTGGGTAAAGCTGTGGGGATTATAAAAATGTATTTCCACTATGATATTCCGGTCCTCCTCCGGAAGTTCAAGTGTTTCCAGTTCGTATATCTTGTTCCAGTTACCCGGCCCGATCACAAGGGTCCGGGTTGGATTGGATTCTCGAAGAATTTCATAAACATCCATTAGGAAGTGATTCCATAAATAAGGTGTCAGGTTATTATTGGGTTCATTTAATAATCCGAAATAGACATTATCGGGATAATCTTTATAATGTTCTGCAATCTGACGCCATGTTTCAAGAAATATATCGTGCAAACCCATGGGATCTTTCCCCATAACCCGGTACTGATGCTGGTCGATGATTACGGTAAATCCCCTGTCAAGAGATTCCTTAATCAGCCAATCGAGCCGTTCAAAAAATTTGGCTGACAAAATATAGGGTGGATCTTCTTCAGCATGGAGATAGGGACGCGTATTGATGCGAACACCTTTTAACCCCAGTGCTTTCTGTTTATCGAGTTCTTTCTTTTCACGTTCTTCATCCCAGGTATCCCAACGGTAAAGTATACTTCCAACGTTTGCACCACCCCCGAGCCTTTTATTCTGCTCGAAAGCATCCGGAATTTTGAGATCCGTTTCAATAGGTTTGGGTGATTGACACTTCGCCATCAATAAAACAGTAAATACCGATATAAAAATGAGATAGGCTGTATTGCTGAATTTTGTCATATCCATAATTAAAAAATGTTTATCCCGAATCTAACAATGTAAAAAATCCTACTATAAATGTAGCTGGATATTTATTTAAAGTCTATATTGAACCCTTATATGTTTTTTAAAATGAAATATTTCCTTTATTCCAGGTTGTTCGGTTTAACAATACATGATAATTTACAGTCAATATAGGCTTATGATTTGGAGCTTTGTGTCTGATGCACATATCTTTGCAGGATATTTGAATTAAATTTAGCAGATTATGCCATTATACGATTACGAATGTTCAATATGCGGCACGGTTAAAGAGGTACAACATTCGGTCAGTGAAATCGGGAAAATTGAGATCCTCTGTGAGGATTGTAACACGCAAATGAAAAAAATGCTATCCCTGCCTGCCCTTATTGGCTTTGATAGTGTTGGACGTAGTAAAAGCCGTAAAGAAAAGGAGGAATCACCTGTGAAAGAATCTGTAAAGAGTGATTCCTCAAAAAAGGATATATCCAAAAAACCCGGATCTAACAAGGATACTAAAAGCTAAGGCGAGATTATATTCAGGATTTATGGCAAAAAACAGTTATCTCGCCTTTTCATGCTAAATTATGAGATTTTCAGTGCTGTTATTGATTAAAATCTACTATTAAATTGATAAAAACCCATTCTTAAAATATCTTCTTAATTAAATAATGTCCATATTTGAGAAAATTTTTTACAAAAGTCGAATGAAACCATCACTGAGTATTTTTTAGATAGAAATTCGACAACTTTTAAAGATAAGAATTAGATACTACAGTAAAGGAATAACATTTTCATATTGTATTTATTTTGTCATCATTAACTATAATATAAACATTCATGAAAACAATAAAATTTTTTAGCGGCCAGGAACTGCCTGTCGAACTTCACAAAGTAAGAATTGTTCAGAAATTATTTTTAAAGCCGATCGAAGAGCGTTTTGAGGCAATCGAGGAAGGCGGCTACAATACTTTTTTGCTGAACACAAAGGACATCTTCCTGGATATGCTCACAGATAGCGGTACCAACGCCATGAGTGACAACCAGGTCTCTTCCATGTTACAAGCTGATGATGCCTACGCTGGTTCGCAAAGTTTCTATAGAATGGAAAGTGCTCTGCAGGAGGTATTCAATAAAAAGTTGCTCCTTCCGGTGCACCAGGGCCGCGCAGCTGAGAATATCATATCCCAGGTTTTTATAAAAGAAGGGGATGTGATACCAATGAACTACCATTTTACAACTACCAAGGAGCATATGGAGATCAATGGTGGAAAGGTACTTGAGATCTATACGGATGAAGCATTGAAAATAAAAAGCGATTTTCTCTTTAAAGGGAATATTGATATTCAGAAATTGAGAGACGTGATTGCCGAATATGGTAAGGATCGTGTGGCATTCATCCGTATGGAAGCCTCCACAAACCTTATCGGTGGCCAGCCTTTCTCCATTCAAAATATGCGGGAAGTCCGTGAAATAGCAGATGAGCATGGGCTTATGGTTGTATTGGATGCCAGTCTAATCGGGGAAAACGCTTACTTTATTAAACAACGGGAAGAAGAATTTAAGGATGCCAGCATCAAGGAGATCCTGCACACCATGACCGGCCTTTCCGAACTGGTTTATTTCTCGAGTCGCAAGGTAAGTTCAACTCGTGGAGGAGGCATCTGTACAGACGATAATGATCTTTTCCTGAAAATGCGTGACCTGGTTCCATTGTATGAGGGATTCCTGACCTACGGGGGTATGTCTGTCCGGGAAATAGAAGCTATGGCTGTTGGACTATATGAAACGACGGATGAAACTGTAATCAATCAGTCTCCTTCCTTCATTAAATTTGCAGTAGAAAAGCTTGATTCTTTAGGTATTCCAGTGGTAATGCCAGCCGGTGCCCTGGGATGTCATGTTGATGCCAAAGATTTCTTGTCCCATGTTCCCCAGGAAGAATATCCTGCCGGTGCATTAGCAGCTGCATTGTTTATCGTTTCAGGTTGTCGTGGTATGGAGAGAGGAACCATATCCAGTGTACGTGACGAGCATGGGAATGATATCCTGGCGGATGTGGAATTGCTGCGTCTGGCTTTCCCGAGAAGGGTATTTACCTTATCTCAAACCGAATACCTGATTGACCGGGTGAACTGGCTGTATCAGAACAGGGAGCTTGTAGGCGGATTGAAATTCGTGGATGAACCACCGGTACTACGGTTCTTCATGGGCCGTCTGGCACCAACTTCAGATTGGCCGCAAAAGCTGATCGCCAAGTTCAAGGAAGACTTTGGAGAATCTTTATAATTTTGACATGTGATTTAAGGCCGTGGATGCCAGTTTCATGGTATCTCTGCGGCTTTTTTTGTTTTCAGTTTGAGGAAGCGGCATTCTGATAAACTCTTTACAAAATAAACAGGGATTTAAACATAGATTCGGAGTTGATCTTATTTTAAAAAACAATACAAATTATAGTGAAAACAATACAGGTTCCCTGCTAGTGCGAATCCTGATAATGTGCTTTCAACAGATCCTCACCAAAATCATTCGATAGATCCCGAACCACGGAATGCACATGATTGGCATTATTTTGAATATTGTCATATTCAATAAGTAACATGGGCCCCTGGATACGATAATAATGACCAGCGCCGGGTTTTAAACTCCCGGCCCAGGCAAATGAAAGGTTCTCTACACCAGCCTGCTGGATTCTTTTTCTAAAGGTTTCGGAATAACCATCCTCATAGTTATTTATGTAAACGTTCAAAAGATCCAGGAACATTTCTTTCTGCTTGTCATTAAGCTGAGCATAGCCTATCCCCCTGGGATCGATATTTTCTACTTTTCTGTTGTTTCTGGTAATAATCTCTTTCGGAGCCGTGTCAGAAAATAGAGTAAGTGCCAATTGTTCTTTATTAAGAGAATTCACCAGCTTAAATCCAAGATCAGTTTCTGATTTCAATACTTCCCGATGATCAAACCCATCTACATTGACAATAGCGGGATTTGACCCCAAAAAGGAGGGGGTAGATGAAACGATCTGATTATTATTGGAGGTAAAACTCAATGAGAGATGATGCCCTTCAAAGCGCCAACCCCAGAAATTATCCTTAGATGGATCGCCGAAAATCCAGAGATAATAATTTAACGGGTCCCTCATCGGGCTGCCATCCGGCATTTTGTACTGATTATTCTCCACTACGATCAGGACTTTTTCCAGTTCAATGATCTCAGTGGATTTTCTGAATCCCTCATTGCTTAAGGAAGCCTTTAACAGGTCTAGGGCAAGCTTTTTCTGTTCATCGTTGAAGTCATGAAAACTGGCTCCTTTTCTTGCTATTGGAACAAAGTGGATATTGAATCTTTCAGGATCTTCCAGGTTATAATGAGTTTTTGATTTAAGATCATCTGAGAGGGAATTTAAGAATGAATTCGCTTTCTGATACAGATCCTCAGCATTCACGTTATTAAATAGAAGTAGGATCAGAGGAATTAAACTTAATTTGTTCCGCATCTTGTTTAGTATATTTCGAGGTTGGTTTTAATGAATTTTTAATAAATAAATTTTTGGGGATCTCGAAAGGTAAAAACAAATATTGAATATAGTTGAATTCGCATCAATTTAATTTTTCTGAAATCCTATTTAATATGATTAATCTTTCAGTATTATCCTTTTTATGATCTTAGGTGGGGCTTAACACCCTGTGCAAGCATCCATAAGGGGGATTATAAGCTGATTGAGTTTTTTGGTGACCGGTTTGAAACCAATCACGAATATATCCCGGGTCATAACATTGAATTATACAATCTTAAGGAAGATATTGGCGAGACGAAAAACTTAAGTGAGATAGAACAGGGTAAAACGCAGGAGCTTTTATCTGAACTTCATAGCTGGATGGATGAAATGGATGTTGAGCTAAGTGTGGAAAATCTACATTTCAATCCTGATAGCATGTTTGTCGAAACAAAAAACAAACCCGGTTGGATTGATTAGTGCAATACCTGAATTATTCCAGCGGACAGATTAAATCACCATAACTGAAAAGATTTCATATGTGATAGCCACACCATTAATCCCAGAAAATATTTTCATTTGATCCGGAGAAATGTCAAAATATTGACTTAAATCTTTGAATTTATTTATCTTCGGGAACCCGTATCCGGGGCTGACCTTTTTTTCAAGGAACTGTAACCGAATACAGGTATAACAAAATCACTGAAAATAAAATCCCAAATGAGAAATACCAGAAAGCGGCTTTCTTTCCTGGATCAGTATCTGACCTTGTGGATATTCCTTGCCATGGGACTTGGGGTTGGCCTGGGATACTTTTCTCCTGGTTTTGCTGCGAAAATAGATGCCATGAGCAGCGGTACCACCAATATCCCTATAGCGATTGGCTTGATCCTGATGATGTACCCACCCCTGGCAAAAGTGAATTACAAACTCCTGCCCAGTGTGTTTAAAAATGTCAAGGTATTATCCCTTTCCCTGGTATTGAACTGGATTATCGGCCCGATATTAATGTTTATCCTGGCACATTTATTTCTCGAGGATTATCCTGATTATATGGTGGGCTTGATCCTTATTGGATTAGCCAGATGTATTGCCA
The DNA here is from genome assembly GCA_024644875.1 of Cyclobacteriaceae bacterium. Taxonomy (GTDB): domain Bacteria; phylum Bacteroidota; class Bacteroidia; order Cytophagales; family Cyclobacteriaceae; genus JAGTVG01. The sequence continues at coordinate 4,078 of JAHEGY010000014.1, read as the reverse complement.
TGGTACTGGTATGGAACGACCTGGCTGATGGAAGCAGCGAATATGGCGCCGGACTTGTAGCTTTAAACAGCATTTTCCAGGTATTTGCCTATAGTTTTTATGCCTGGTTGTTCGTCACTAAAATTCCTGCACTCTTTGGGTATGAAGGGGCAATCGTGGACATCTCTATACTGATCATAGCTGAAAGCGTGGCCATTTACCTTGGGATTCCATTTTTAGCTGGATTATTGAGTAGGCTGATACTGGTAAGAATTAAGGACGAGGAATGGTATAAAACAAAATTTATTCCAACAATTTCACCAATTACTTTGATCGCGCTCCTGTTCACTATCGTGATCATGTTCTCCTTGAAAGGGGAATTGATTGTAAACATCCCCATGGATGTTGTCAGGATTGCCGTTCCACTACTGATTTATTTTGCTGTAATGTTCCTGATCGGATTTTTCCTTAGTAAAGGATTGGGTGCAAAATATGATATAAACACCTCCATTTCTTTTACAGCTGCCGGAAATAATTTTGAACTGGCCATAGCGGTTGCCATTGCTGTTTTTGGGCTGAATTCAGGCCAGGCATTTGCCGGCGTGGTGGGCCCATTGGTGGAAGTGCCGGCATTGATCCTGCTGGTCAGGGTAGCCTTCTGGTTAAAAAAGAAATATTATGATTCCAAAGAATAGAATTGCATCGATTGATATCATCAGGGCACTGACCATGTATTTCATGATTTTTGTCAACGATCTCTGGACATTGAGAGAAATTCCGGAGTGGCTAGGTCATGCAGCCCGGGGCGAGGACAGACTGGGTTTCGCTGATATCATTTTCCCTTTATTCTTGTTCATCGTTGGTTTATCAATTCCCTTTGCTTTTAAGGCCAGGAGAAAGAAGGGGGATTCTGATCTTCAGATTTTTCAGCATATCTTAAGCCGAAGTCTGGCCCTGATCGTGATGGGCTTCTTCATGGTAAACCTGGAGAATATCAACAGGGAACTTTTATCGATTAGCAAACCCATATACCAGATCCTGATGGCAACAGCTTTTGTATTGATCTGGAACATGTATCCGGATGGAAAAGCTTTTAAAAAGATACCCGAGTGGGTAATGAAGGTGCTTGGCATTATAATACTCATATACCTGGCTGTGGTCTATACAGGAGGATCGGTGGAAGATCCTCAATGGATGAGGCCACATTGGTGGGGTATTCTTGGATTGATTGGATGGGCCTATCTGATGGTCTCTACCCTTTATCTTCTCGTCAGGAGCCGACTAATATGGTTGGTGCTACTCACGCTTGCATTTCTGTTTCTGAATATTCAGCAAGAGATTAAGCCTTTTACTGGATTTCCCGATTTAAAGTTCATAATTCCTGCCTCCAACTATGTGCTTGTAGCTTGTGGCTTACTTGCCTCGGCGCTCTATGTCAAATTAAATGAGAGAGAAAAGGTCAGGGAATTCCTGGTTTTAATGGGAGCATTGGCCATTGTATTCATTGCTTTTGGAATTCTGACACGCCCGGAATGGGGCATTAAAAAAATAGGTGGCACCCCTTCATGGTCGACCATTTGTGCCGGGATAGGGTTTGCCAGCTTTGGTCTGCTGTATATTCTGGCTGATATTATGAACATCCGGAAATGGGCATCCATCATCGGACCAGCCGGCCGGTCCACCCTAACCTGCTATCTTGTACCCTACTTTTACTATGGGGTGTATGCCATAATTGGCTATTCGCTACCTTTATTCTTGCGGACAGGGTATGTCGGGATCATCAAATCACTTCTGTTTGCCCTCCTGATTGTCACCATCACCGGCGGTCTGGAAAAACTCAGGATAAAACTGAAGATCTGATCGATGGGAATATCATTAGGAATTACAGAGATATATCAATAAGTTATTAGCGCTAAAAAATCAAATCCCATTGATCTATATACCATTGGACCTAAAGGTAAATACTATTATCTATTCAGATCTCTCTCATTTGTTTTATTGTCATTTACTTACAAGATAATATCTTTGTTAATATCTATCTCCTTCCTTCTAAACAGATGTGCCATATATGATAAACAGCTGGAAGCAGATATTATTATTCGATTTAAATCAACTCCTAATTAAAATTATTAAATTGTAGACATTCCGTATATTTTTTAACGAACTGAAATTTTTAATACCATGTTCCTAAAAGCCAAAAAGACTGATGCCATACTCCCTGGCATGTCTGTTACATACTTATTCCTTCCAATTATTTTGATCTTTATCATCATTTCTGGATGTTCCATAATAGAATCTCAGGAAGAAAATGAGGAAGGCCAACCCAACATTTTAATGATCCTCGTTGATGACCTTGGTTATGGGGATGTGGGTTGTTATGGAGGGAAAAATATACCCACACCCAATATTGACCGTCTTGCTCGGGAAGGAGTACGTTTTACAGATGCCCACGTCATGTGTTCTGTATGTGGTCCAAGCCGGGTGGCACTATTGACAGGACGGTACCAACAACGGATGGGCGTTTACTGGAATCCTGATCTCTGGCAACGATATAACTGGGGGCCACCTGATAGTATCTTAGTTTTACCCCAGGTCATGAAAAAAGCGGGTTATGTGACAGGCCACATTGGGAAATGGAATATTACCCCGGAAGCTTTACCTTACGTTGATGAATGCTATGACCTGATGAACTGGAAAGGGGCCTATTATCCAAACGATACCGGGACTTATCTGGGTGTCGATAGCCCGGATTTTTATGATGAACCCAATGGCTGGGGACCTCCCAGACCAGGTGCCGAATATCTGACAGACCGTTTAACCCGGCATGCCATGGAATTTATTGATAAGCATCAATCAGGACCTTTTTTTCTCTACCTGGCCTATAATGCACCACATACCCCATTGCAGGCGGATATAAAATACAAGGAGATATTTAAACAGCTGGAAAATGAACCCAACCGGATCTATGCCGGTATGGTATCCTCGATAGATGAGAATATTGGAAAGATCATGCTGAAGCTGGAGGAACTTGGACTGTCTGAAAATACTATAGTAGCATTCACAAGTGATAACGGACCCGCATACTGGCGTTCATACGACCGCGGCTGGCCGGAAGAGTGGCCACTGACGTTGATCGGATCTGCGGGTGATCTGCGTGGAAATAAAGGCCAGAGATTTGAAGGAGGTCACCGGGAACCTTTTATTATCCGCTGGCCTGCAGAATTGAATCCAGGACAAGTCTATGATAAGACCACCAGCACACTGGACCTTTTCCCCACCTTTATGTCGGCAACAAACCGGGATGTGGATGCAAAGCTGTATCTGGATGGTGTAAACCTGCTTCCTTATATTAAAGGGGAGGAGCAGGAAGCACCCCATGATACCCTGTTCTGGATGACCCATAATCAAGGGGCGGTCAGGGCCGGTGATTGGAAAATGATCTTTTCATCTGCATCGGAAGTTCAATTATTCAATTTGAAGGATGATCTCCAGGAGGAAGATGATCTGGCGAAAGAAAATCCTGAGCTGGTTCAGCAATTTATCCAGGCCTGGAAGGATTGGAATGAATCTTTCCCGGTTTCAGCAAGCGAACAGAAGAAATTCAGTATGGATTAAATTTAGATGATACTATCAATTTTCAATGGCAAATTCAATCTGGCACTTGTATTGAATTATGGTTTTCAGGCGAAAATCATTCCTTTGCACGTGTAAACTAATTTGTCCTTATACGTGAATATTGGGTTATATAAGTATAAATAAATCACAATATACATGTATAAGAGGATGATTATTACTGTTAATTAAAACTTAAAATCTGGATTTTAGCGTGGCAGATATTTTAACTTATTTAAAATGATCAAAAAGTAATTAATATGCATTTATTGTTAAGAAATGGATAAATGTTTACCTTAATTATTTCAACATGACAAAGTTGTTATGAAAACATATCGAGTAATTTTTATTGCGTGTTTTTGGGGGTCCTTATTATTTTCACAGGCTTTAAAGGCAGATATAGGCAATACTGCCATTGCCAAATGGAAAGACAATAAAAAAGGGGCCTATACCTTGCGGTTCGATGACAGTATGATGTCTCACAGGG
>JAHEGY010000013.1 GCA_024644875.1 Cyclobacteriaceae bacterium | reverse complement strand
AGGTTATTAATATTAATCAGCACTAACAACATGTACAATCCTGTAAACAACGCTGGCCCTTGGGTTGCCTTCAGCCTCTCCTATTTTAGTCATATCAGGTGGTTGGAGATCGCCTGTCCAAGTTTGATTAAGAGCATCTTTTAAACTGGGATAAATATCGTATGAAATTGTATTAAATTTGATATCCTCCCCGGTTGGTGATAATATTCTTGCATTTCCCCAGGCCTTCTGGTTGGTTTTACCTTCATCCATGGCAGTTTTAATAAAGGGAGCCCACACTTCATTCTCTGCAGCAATAAGCCCCGCAGGATCGTTGGCATTGTGATACACCATAGTGATATATTTCAAATCCTCTTCCGGGTTAACACCTTCAACTTCAGTCCATCCGGCTGATTTTACGAATATCATACTTGTATTGACACCCATGGAGCCAGTTTCCATATCTTCCATAGGCACATCCGGAAAAACAGCCTGTGGATTCCAAATATCTCCCATTTTATCGTAATCAGGTAGATTCGGGAATGTATTTATGAACAAGAAATTGGAAGAGTTCGGCATATCATACCCTCCCATTTTTTGTAATAAAGCCCAGAATCCAAGTTTTCCTTCATCCATTGCTTTTTGAGCAACCTTGCTCCAGTACTTAGTTTCTCTTTCAATGAATTCGTTGACTTTATCATTGTCAACTCTTCGATATTGATAGATACTTATACTTTCATTTTCCTCTTGTGCTATAGCACTTTGAAAATTAAGGATAACTGCCACCAATACAGAAGCAATAATAAATTTTAAGCGATCAGATTTAAAGTTTTTCATGGTTGTAAAATTTGGTTTAATCCGGAACTTACGGAAATAAATTTGGTTTCAAAAATTTTCACATATAAAAATTAAATATTTTTTACAGCGCTTAAAGAGATGTGATTTAGTAACAATTCAATTTGAACAAGATCAGAAAGAGGAAATGCGTATTCCGGTAATAAGTGATTAGTTAGTAGATAAAACTCAGTGTATGAATTACTCCAATTTTATGAAAGCCTATAAGCCTAATCTTAGAAGAAAAACAAAGGATTTATGAGTCAGGAAAATAATATTATGATTCAGGATATGCTATATTGCGGCGAATAATTTAAATGGAAGCATAAAAATTGCACCAATTATCTTGAACACTACGCCAAGCGTGAATCCAACTATTGCAAAAGGAAGTAGCAAAAGCCAAACAAAGAAAAGAAGAAAAAATAACCCCACAGCCAAAGGCCAGCACATGACAAACAATATGCAGAAAAGTAATACCGCGATCAATAATTTCATAGCTACGAAAATTTTTTATTTACTTTCATTCAAATATCAAACCAGATTTTCTAATAAACTTATTCTCAGATAATTGTGTTATTTTTAAAATCCAAAAATATTAAAAAACGAACAATTAATTGTTCAATTTAGGACAAAATCGGATAGATTTCCAGTATGGTTCGCAAAATTATTCATATTGACATGGATGCTTTTTATGCATCCGTAGAACAAAGGGATAATCCCGAACTTAAAGGCAAACCTGTCGCTGTTGGTTCACCCGGGACGCGGGGAGTGCTTACCACTGCCAGTTATGAAGCCCGGAGATATGGTGTTAAATCTGCAATGCCTTCCAAGGTTGCAGCCAGGCTATGTCCTGATCTTATATTTGTTCGACCTAGATTTGATGCATATAAAAAGGTTTCTGATGAGATCCGCGAGATATTTCATCAGTACACCGACTTAGTTGAGCCATTGTCCCTGGATGAAGCATTTCTTGATGTTTCTGAAAACAAGATAAATATTCCGTCAGCCACAATTATTGCAAAGGAAATCAAGCAGAAAATCAAAGAAAAGACGCATTTAACGGCCTCAGCTGGGATATCCATGAATAAATTCCTGGCTAAGATCGCCTCCGATATGCAAAAACCAGATGGCCTGTTCCTGATTCCTCCGGAAAAAGCCGTTGAATTTGTTGAAAAACTTCCTGTTGAAAAGTTCTTTGGAATCGGAAAGGTTACAGCCCGGAAAATGCATGAACTCGGCATTAAAACCGGGTATGACTTAAAGCAGCTGTCCAAGAGGGAGTTGACACGCAGGTTCGGAAAGGTAGGTTCGTATTACTTTCAAATCGCCCGTGCTGAAGATAACCGGGAGGTAAACCCAAACAGAATTCGCAAATCGCTGGGTGCAGAAAATACATTCACTAAAGATCTTATTGATATGCAGGAAGTAAGAAATGAATTGGAGAATATATTGGAAATCCTGCATATACGGTTAAAAAAATCAAATACTAAAGGTAAAACTTTAACTATAAAAGTTAAATATTCTGATTTTCAACAAATTACAAGAAGCAAAACGGTTGATGGTTGGATTCAAGACAAGTCTCATATAAGGTCTTTGTATGAGGAATTACTTGATCAGGTTGAAATAAGAAATGGTATCCGCTTGCTGGGAATAACACTATCTCACCTCAATCACGAAGAGCATGAAAACAAAGAGGATGGCTCAGGTTCCCAATTAATTCTGGATCTCTGATATCCTTTCACTCTAAGATCAATTCATTTTATTGTAATGAATCCATCGCAACGCATTCATAATAGTATAATGAGATTTCCTGACATCAATTCTTGTTGAATTTTAATTTTTTCCGTGGTTCATACTAAATTTATTCTGGCGACATAAACTTGATCCTTAAGCGTAGCATATATCAATCCGGCTGCTACTTCCGGGAATGCGTAAAGTGAATAATAGGCTTAATGTATAATTGGCATCTCTGTGATAATTTGCATCTTACGGCTCCTTAACATTTATTTTTAGTATTGTGATAAATATCTAATTGATTTCTTATTTTTATGAATTATGAGACACTAATATTGTGTATAATCCAAAATTATTTTTTTATATAATGAACAAATCAACCCCCTTTGCAATAATAGTATTAACTATAGTATTTGTTTTTGGCATTTCGTCTTGTGAAGTGAATCATAAAAAAAAGATTAAATCCAAAAGGCCCAATATAATTCTGATATTAACAGATGACCAGGGATTTGGAGATTTAACCATAACGGGCAATACAAATCTAAGTACTCCCAATATTGATGCCCTCGCACAAAACGGTGCTATGTTCGACCGTTTTTATGTTAGCCCGGTTTGTTCACCTACCAGAGCGGAAATTCTGACAGGCCGATATCATGTAAGAGGTGGTGTTTATTCAACATCAGCTGGAGGAGAGAGACTTGATCTCGATGAAACTACCGTCGCTCAATTATTTCAAAAAGCAGGATATAAAACAGCCGCATATGGCAAATGGCACAATGGAATGCAATACCCGTATCATCCGAATGCCAGGGGATTTGATGATTATTATGGATTTTGTTCCGGTCATTGGGGTAACTATTTCAGTCCCCCACTTGAGCATAATGGCAAAATCGTTAAAGGTAATGGTTTTGTAATTGATGATTTTACTGATCATGCCATGCAATTTATTGAAGAGAACCAGGATAAGCCGTTTTTTATATATCTTCCTTACAATACACCACATAGTCCCATGCAGGTACCCGATCGTTTCTGGGAAAAATTCAAGGACATGGATCTGCAGATGAGGAACCGCGATAAGGATAGAGAAAACATTCTCCATACCAGAGCGGCACTGGCCATGTGCGAAAATATTGATTGGAATGTTGGAAGAATCATGAATAAACTTAAAACCCTCGAACTTGAGAAGAATACAATTGTATTATATCTTTCAGATAATGGTCCGAACGGATGGCGATGGAATGATGGTATGAAGGGAAGAAAAGGATCTACTGATGAAGGAGGTGTCAGGTCGCCCCTTCTTATTCAATGGAAAGGTAAAATTCCTGAGGGCAGGAAAGTGCTTCAAATAGCAAGTGCAATTGATCTTTTACCTACTCTTTGTGACCTGGCTTCAATACCTCCTGAAACCCCTAAGGTTATTGATGGCAAAAGTCTAAAACCTTTGCTATTGGAAAATGAACCGGATTGGCAGGAACGTCTGATTATCAATCATTGGAGAGGCCGAACCAGCATTAGAAGTCAGGAGTTCAGGCTTGATTTTGAAAACAAACTTTTTAACATGGTTAATGATCCCGGACAGTATAATGACATTTCTACCGAAATGCCTGAAATCCATGATCAGATGGTGCTGGCTAAGGTAGCATGGGAAAAAGAAGTATTGCCTGAATTACCTATAGAAGATCCAAGAACCTTCCCGCTCGGTCATCCGGATTTTAAATATACTCAGATTCCTGCCAGAGATGGTGAGGCGCATGGAAACATAATTCGGTCCAATCGATATCCAAACTGTTCTTATTTTACCAACTGGATAGATCCTGAAGATAAGATCACATGGGAGTTAGAAGTAGTAGATGATGGTGATTTCAAAGTTGTCATTTACTATACTTGTCCGGAAAAAGATATTGGATCAAACTTTTCGCTCTCGTTCAATGACAGTAAATTAAGAAGCCAGATCAGGGAAGCACATGATCCACCATTGTTTGGAATGGATGAAGACAGGGATGAACGAATTGAATCCTATGTGAAGGATTTTAAACCACTCGATATAGGTATAATCAACTTAAAAAAGGGAAAAGGAACATTAACTCTTCAGGCCGATAAGATTCCGGGAAATCAGGTAATGGATTTCCGGCTTTTGATGTTTGAAAGAATTGATTGAAAAAAAAGCTGAAACCAGGAAAGAATATGATTATCCTGAATTCAGCTTTTTACATGATGATATTCACGAATTTGTGAAAAGTGGTTCTGAAAAATCTTTGAACCTATAAATTATTCCTGGTCAATTGAAATCAATTCAACTTCAAAGATGAGGGCTTCATTCGGTCCGATTGCACCGCCTGCTCCTCGTTCTCCGTATGCCAATTCTGAAGGTACATATAATTTCCATTTTGAACCAACAGACATTAACTGAAGTGCTTCAGTCCATCCTGGAATCACGCCATTTACCGGGAATGAAACAGGCTCTCCCCTATCTACAGAGCTGTCGAATACCGTTCCATCGATCAATGTTCCATGATAATGCGTTGTCACCTTGTCTTCAAGGCCTGGTTTCGCACCGCTACCTTCGGTAATAATTTCATATTGAAGCCCGCTTTCCGTTGTGATTACACCCTCTTTGGTCTTATTTTGAGCAAGAAAAGCCACACCAGCATCCTTGCTTGCATCTGACTTGGCTAACTGTGCCCTTTGAAAATATGATTGTAAGCATTGCCCCGCCTGCATCTCATTCAGGATGGGTTCATTACCTTCATATACATCATTGAAAGCTTTAATCAAGGCATCAATATTGATATCTTCAAGTCCCTGTGTTTGCACATTCTTAGCTACATTTAAACCCAGGCTGTAACTTACACTATCGACTTCATTAGATAAATTCACGTCTTTTCCTACATTGGTCTGGTTGTTACAACTAAAAATCAGTAATAACATCGCAGCAGCAATTGCAACATTCGATAAAAGTTTCATTTAATTAGTTTTAGTTGAAATTTTAATTAAGGGGCAAAACTACATTATTGTTTTGGAATAATAGGAAAACCGCTACAAATAGTTCAAGAAGCAGATAAAATAAGCATCATTTCAAACCTGACCCGTAATTGTTGCTAATAGCCAGGTATTTATAACTTTCGTAGAGGGCCTGAATCAGATCTGTTTCGCAGGCTTCTATGTCAACGATGATCCATTGGGCATTTCCATCACTGGCCTTAAAAATTGACGGATAGTCCAGTTTGCCAGTACCAACCGCCAGAACAGGATATGGGAAAGGTTCATCAAGCAATGGCGACCATACTCCAGGGCCGTCTTTTACCTGCAAAATGGATGCGCGTTTACCCAATCTTTTTATTATATCAACCGGATCCTTTCCGGCAACTGCAATCCAGTAAACATCAAGCTCAAAAAAAATATCATCGTCCAGCAGATCCAATAAAATATCAAAAGGCAATTTACCACTGGAGAGTTCGTCAAATTCCCACCAGTGATTATGAATTCCAAAAGATAATCCATTTTCTTTGGCAAAGCTGTTGGCCATATTATACTTATTTGCCAATTGTGTGATACCCTCTTCACTTCTATAGGATGTGCTTTCAGGCAAACCATGCCAGATGATTCGCTTGGATTTAAAGGCCTTGGCTCTCTTAAGTACATTTTCCTTGGTCATCTTATCCAGGGGCAATTCAGTATGTATGGCAATAACGTCCAAACTTGATTTCCTGATTATTTTACTGTAATCGTCCACAGACATACCTTCTAAGGTATGCGGTGTTTCCAAACCAGCAAAGCCGATGAAATCAATTTTTTTCAAGGTCTCTTTCGGATAGTTCTTCAGATCTTTATTAAGCGAATATAAATTCAGACCAATTTTGGGGGTTTGATTTTGAGCTTTCAGGGAACTGAACCCAAATAATCTCGATAAACTGATCAATGGATTGGATAAAAAAACAAGCCATCCAAGTTTTAAAAGTGACCTTCTTGATGTACCTTTTCTTAAAAAAACCATATTTTTTATCCCATTTCTGATTAATCAATTACTATATTATTAAAAAAATTAAATTTATTCTAATGAATGCGGATAACAATTTTCAATTTACTACTTGAAGGTACTTTTTTCGATATAATTATATATTTGTATTTACCCTTTAATTGATTCAATATGAGGTTATCGCAATTAGCACGCAAGCTTGAAATTTCACCTACAGAACTGATCTTATTCTTTGAAAAGAATAGGATTGAAAGGTATGATTCCCACAATAATAAAATTAAAGAAAGTGATGTGAGGCTAGCATTAAATCATTTCAGCCCGGAAGAAATGAAAGCTGAAATTGAAACTCAAGTCATACAAGCAAATGAATCCGCAGTAGATATCCTCCAGACGAAAGAAAAAGAAATAAACGCTTTAGACAGATCAGTTTCCAATAAACCTGAAAAGGACACCACTGATCCTGAGTCTCCTTTTGAAAAAGAAGAGGAAATTGAAGTTATCAGCATGCCAAAGATCAAGCTAGAAGGCGTTAAAGTTGTTGGAAAAATTGATCTGCCGGAGCCCATAAAGAAGGTAAAAGATGAGAATAATTCCGGTGTTGAAGAACAAAACAATTTATCTGATAAAACTTCAAATGGAGGGCAAAGAAATGAATATCAAAAAACCAGTAAAAGATCATTCAGGCAAAAAAACAGGAAAAAGTATAATTCTAAAGAATTGAGCTACGAAGAAAAGCTTAAACGTGAAGAAAGAAAAAGAATCAGAGAACTACAACGGGCCAAAAAACTTAAGAAAGAGCAGAAAAAACTGCATTACATAAAAAATGTTCAGTCAAATGTTTCTTCAACAAGAAAAAAGAAGAAAAACAGAAAAATTGAACAAAGCGAATTGGAACGAATTAAGGTAAGGCCTCTATATAAAAATCCTGTTAGGAAATTCTGGGCCTGGCTAAATGGAGAATATGACTAAGAGCCCCTAAACAATATATTCTTTAATCGGGTTACTATTAAAGGCTCTTATGTGCTATCTTGGCTGGTTAATAAGATTTTCAATTAAAAAATTTATTCCAGCATAAATACTAAATTTAATATTAATCACAGATCATCATTACCAAAAGTCAAAATGTCAATAAATACATCAGAACTTAGGGAAAATATAGTGATCAAATTTGCAGGGGATTCGGGAGACGGCATGCAACTCACCGGAAGTCAGTTTACAGAAACTGCCGCAAAATATGGTAATGACCTGGCCACATTCCCTGATTTTCCAGCAGAAATAAGAGCTCCTCAAGGAACCCTTTACGGCGTTTCCGGATTTCAGTTACATTTTGGAAGTACCAGGGTCCATACTCCAGGAGATGAATATGATGTTCTGGTTGCTATGAATGCAGCGGCTCTGAAAACTAATATCAAAAATTTAAAGCCTGGCGGAACTTTAATAATAAATATAGATGGATTTGATGACAAATTTCTACGACTGGCTAAATATGACAAGCTGGATAATCCTATTGAAGATGAAAAATTACTTTCAAACTATACAATTCACAAGATTGCGATCACTCAATTAACCCGTAAGGCACTTGAGGACTCGGGTTTAGGCATAAAAGAAATTGACAGGTCAAAAAATATGTTTGCCCTAGGCTATGTTTATTGGCTTTTTAATAGAAAAACAGATTTTACAGAAAACTATCTGGAAGAAAAATTCAGTAAAAAGCCAAAAATCTTTGAAGCTAATATAAAAGTATTAAGGACCGGTTATAATTACGGCATCACTGTGGAAGCCGCCTCATCCACTACGGAAGTTCAAGCTGCTGCTCTTGACAAAGGGATATATAGAAATATTCGTGGAAACGAAGCACTTGCCTATGGGATCATTGCTTTGGCCTATAAAACTGGTCTAGATGTCTTATATGCTGGCTATCCGATCACGCCTGCTACCGATATTTTGCATGAGTTGGCCAAACATAAAAATTATATTACAACTTTTCAGGCTGAAGACGAAATAGCTGCTGTGACCGCTGCCATCGGGGCATCCTTTGGAGGGGGATTAGGTGTTACCGCTTCTTCTGGTCCCGGGATTGCCCTGAAAACAGAAGCCATCGGTCTCGCAGTAGCTCTTGAAATGCCCCTGGTGATTATAAACGTTCAGCGGGCAGGACCTTCAACAGGTATGCCCACCAAAACAGAACAATCTGATCTACTGCAGGCATATTATGGGAGGAATGGGGAAACTCCTCTGCCAGTACTGGCCTGTAATTCACCAGCTGACAGTTTTGATATCATCTATGAGGCTGGCAAAATTGCTATTGAGCATATGACGCCGGTTATGGTCTTAAGTGATGGATATCTTGGAAATGGATCCAGCCCATGGTCAATACAAGACCCGGATCTGTTGCCTGAAATTGATATTCCATTCGCAAACCAGGATCACATTAAAGATGGTAAATTTATGCCATATCTGCGTGATGAGAGACTTTCCAGACCATGGGCGGTTCCAGGCAAGAAGGGATTTGAACACAGGATTGGCGGATTATCAAAGGAAAATGAAACAGGTGATGTATCCTATGATCCAGAAAATAACCAGCTTATGGTTGAATTACGAGAACAGAAAGTAGAAAATATAGCTGAATTTATTCCGGAAATTAAAATAAAGGCTGGAGTTGAAAAAGGTGATATCCTGGTCCTTGGATGGGGCTCTACTTATGGTGCATTAATGTCAGCGGTTACTGATTGTCACGATCAGGGGCTTAAGATTGGTTTTGCACATTTAAGATATCTGAGACCTTTCCCCGGAAATCTTGAAAAAGTATTATCCCAGTATCAGAATATATTAATCCCCGAACTAAATAATGGACAGCTGATCAAAATTATCAGGGAGAAATTTAACGTAGATGCTATTGGCATGAATAAGGTTCAGGGATTGCCCTTTACTAAAAACGAAATAATCAACAAAATACAGGACATACTAAAATCTGAATAAGTGAAGCCAAAGATGAAGGTAAAAATGCCAGGGCATATGAAAACAAGACCTGGCCAAAGCACTAAGGGAGTTTCCTCTCCTTCTAAATCCTATGCATCCAATCAGGAGATCAGATGGTGTCCGGGTTGCGGGGATTATTCTATACTAAAACAGGTGCAATCTGTTCTTGCAGATGAAAATATTCCTAAGGAAGAAATTGTATTTATTTCCGGGATCGGTTGTTCTTCCAGGTTTCCGTATTATCTGGATACTTTTGGAATGCATTCTATTCATGGAAGAGCTCCTGCCATTGCCTCAGGCCTTAGAGCTATACGGAAAGACCTTAATATATGGGTCGTAACCGGAGACGGAGATGGATTATCAATAGGAGGAAATCATCTTATTCATTTACTTCGCAGAAACTTCAACATGAATGTGCTCCTGTTCAATAATGAAATTTACGGGCTTACAAAAGGTCAATACTCTCCTACTTCGCCTCTAGGAACTGTTAATAAAACGGCAGTCTGGGGAACTATAGACCTCCCCTTTAATCCATTGAAATTAGCCCTTGGGGCGGATGCTACTTTTATTGCACGGGGATTGGATATTGACCCATTATTACTCAGGCAAGTCTTAAAGAGGGCAAATCAGCATAATGGAACTTCACTGGTTGAAATATATCAAAACTGTAATGTTTTTAATGATGGAGCTTTTTCTGTTCTTACAGATAAAGCAACAAAGAAGGACAACACCATCGTTCTTGAACACCAAAAACCCCTGTTTTTTGGTGTAAACAATGATATGGGAATAATCCTGGATGGATTCTCACCTCGTATAGTGAAACTATCTGAAGTTTCTGAAAATGATCTCTGGATCCATGATGAAGAAGATAGTTTGAAGGCCACCATCTTGACTCGTTTTTTTGATAATCCGGAGAATGATGGGTTTCCAAGACCATTGGGTGTGCTTTATGCTGTAAATAGACCTACATATGAAGACCAACTCAGGGGTCAGAAAAAAATGGCCATAGAGCAATTGGGTCAAGGCAATCCTTATGAACTCTTTAAAGGTAAAAATTACTGGGAAGTGAAATAAAAGTCTAAAGAGGAGAAGTAATAAATCCACCTCCATAATGGGATGGTGGATTTATTTTTCATTTTTAGTGGGAATGTTCCCCAAAATAATGATGTTCAAATGCATGAACAGTCTCTCTCAATTTTTCAATAAATGCCAGATCTGTGGTTTGTTTTGTCTTCATGGCATAAACGAGCATTTCATGCAGTAAGGTAAGGCTTTTCACATATTTCGCATAGGCATCCTGATCAGCCGGATCAGCTACTTTTATCCTTTGATGCAGAAAATATTGACTTACAATAACCTGTAACTTCTCAGCATGAGATTCTTTATTCATTACCCATCGAATTAATTGATTATAATTTGGATCTGACTCATCAGATAACTGATTAATATTATTAATGGCTTTTTCGATTGTGGTGATATGCTCGTATATCAATGCTACCCGTACGGAATCATCGTAGATGCCGCATGGAACTTCACAATGAGCATAAGATCTGGAATTGATAAATACCAGTCCGGATAAAAGAAGAAGACCTGCATAGATTTTAAAATTCGATTTCATAATGTTTTTAGTTTAGTTAATTTAAATGTATAGGATTTCTAATTTTAGTCATTTCATAATTAAAGCAACTTAAATCTAATAAAAGAAGGGCTCTAATTTAAAATTTTTAAATTAGATTTTTGTCAAGCTTTTAAACAAATGCAATTGTTAAAGATTCATAGAGATGATCAGGAACTCCCAGCAGCCTTTTTTATTCGGTCAAGGAATACCCAATCACTCCATTTTTTTGGTAAGCCAGAAAATATATGAGCCATAACTGCATTTTTTCCTACCAGATAAAGATTTTTTGGCTTTTTGGCAGTTAATGCGTGCTGCACTGCCCTTACTACATGAACTGTTGGGATGGGTTTTATCTGATCAAATAAAGCATCTCCGGCTTTTACAAAAAGGTCATAATCTTTCAATAATTCCGGAGAAATCTTTTTACGGATTTCTTTTTTATATTTAATTGCTTTCTCCCAAATAGCACTTTCGACAGGTCCTGGTGCTATTAAGGATACGTGTACTCCAAAAGTTTTCATCTCTATCCTTAAAGCATCATTGTATGATCTTAAGGCAAATTTAGATGCTGAATAGGGTCCCAGCGCCGGTCCTGACATGAAGCTTGAGCTTGATCCTATGTTGACAATTCTTCCTTTATTCTTACGTATAATTGGTAAAAATGCCTGAGTAACCCGATGTAAACCAATAAAATTAACTTCAAATATTCTTTTTAATTCAGACACAGGAATGGCTTCTATCAGTCCGCTAATGCCAATTCCGGCATTATTAACCAGGCCATAGAATTTGGTATCTTTATCCCCCCAAATAATTTTTAAGGTATTAGCCACGTCTTCATCCTTGCAGACATCAAGAATTACAGGTTGGATGTTGTCACTTCCAGCTTTTAACAGGCTATTATAGTCTTCAGAATTTCTTACTCCTCCATAAACCTTAAATCCTTGATTATCAAAATGTAAGGCACAGGCTCTTCCAATTCCAGTTGAAGCTCCTGTTATTAATACAGATAATTTATTTCCTTTCATTCAGGTTAGAATATTTTTTGAATTTTAATCAATCACCGACACCTTTATTTGATTCAATTTCTACAACTCCCCCTGCCATTAGAAATTTAATCACTTCGGTCGGTGCAATGTTGACAGGTTCAGCGAATTCTCTAGGAACCAGGAAAGTTTCTCCTGTAAAAGTATAACTGAAGGGGAAATAAACGGCAACATAATCTTCGGCCTGAAGTCCTTTGAGGTTTTCATTAGTTAGAAACCCTATTCTCATCACATTATCATATTTGTTCATCCTCACTTTAACTGGCTTGTTGAACTTTTTATCTTTTCCCACAAAAGCCGAGAAGAAGTCCTTTAGTGAGGAGTATATTAATTTTAATATTGGAATTTTATATATTACATTGTTTAAGAACAATCTAAAGGGTCTTGCAATTATTGTTTGCCCTAGGAAACCGAGAATAATTAAACCAATAATAATAACAAAAACCCCTAATCCTGGAATACTGATTCCGATTAAATCTCTAAAGATAGATTGTAGCAGATTGTCCGTGAATACAAATAACCAGTAAATAACGTAAAATGTAAGACTTATAGGGGCAACGTATAATAATCCCTGCAGAAAATACCCTGTTAATTTCCTCATGGTATCAGATTCTGAATTTTAAGTAAATTTTAGATAATATTATGTTCCCAATTAAATTTGAAACTAGTCTAGTACTGGTGAAATGCCATGGAAACAAAGTCCAATACTACGGGTAATGATTCTCTCCAGTAAGTCCAGGTATGTCCCCCATCCCTGATCCTAAATTCATGAGGTATTTGTTTTTTCCTCATTTCAATATGTATAAGTGAATTTCCTTCAAAAAGAAAGTCATCATCTCCGCAATCTATAAACCATCGTACTGATTTAAGATCTTTATCAGGCATACTTTTAATTAATTCAAGCGCACTGTATCTTTTATAATAATCTTCAATCTCGGTTTTTGTAAATTCAGTCTCCTGGTAATACCTTTTAAGCCTTTCTTCAGTTTGTTCAAGCGATAAAGGCCCGGTACTGGCACTTAAAGGACAGGCTGATGAAAACAATTCAGGATGGTGTAGGGCATACATAAAGCTTCCACCCCCTCCCATGGATAATCCGGCAACAGCACGGTATCTTTTCTCTCCTTTAATTCTATAGGTTTTTTCAACAAACGGCATCAATTCCTCAAAGAAAAAATCTTCATATCTCCATTCATTTCTCGGATCGTTAAAATAACCTCTCCTACCGGTATTGGCATCTGGCATAACTATGATCATAGGTGTTGCTTTGCCGGCATTTATGGCTTTATCCGCAATATGAAGCACTTCGCCAAACTGTACCCATCCGGTTTGATCGTCACCACCTCCATGCAAGAGGTAAAGCACCGGATAGCTCCTTTTAGAACTTTCGTAGTCCGGCGGGAGGTAGATAGCATATTTTCGATCCATATTTAAAATATCACTGTGTATGGATAAATCATCATAGACTTTACCCATCTGTCCACTTACTGAAAAGGAAATTAAAATAGCGATGACGGCGGTCAATATCTTTTTCATAAATTCTAAAAATTAAAAAATGGTCCAAAAGAATAAAGATACAATTTGTACTATATTAATGTGCCAAATTATTCATAATATAAGTAAATTGTGAATAAATCTATTTCGGGACCTATGGAAAAAAATATTGCAGTTTTAATTATAATTCTGTACAGCTCTTTAGCTGTTGGACAGGATAATTCATATTCAGTGGATGCGCTGGTTGACCCAAAAACACGAGACAAAACCATCAAAGTTGGCGGTCCCGGAGCAGATATAGAAGGTTTTAATAACAATTCTATTCAATACGCCATAAATTTTCTTGGTAAGGATGGCGGCACAATAATTCTTTCTCCGGGAGAATATGAGATTATAGCACCGGTTAGATTAAAGTCAAATACAATTTTAATTGGATCCGGGAAGGAAACTATCCTGAAGAAGGCCCAAGGCGTACAGACTGAATATATTGAAGATGCTGACTATGGGGAGTTAAAATTAGCCGTAAAAAATCCTGATGGATTTATCCCCGGAATGAAAATACAGGTAACCGATGATAATAATAGCTCATGCTGGAATGTCTCGACAGCATATATCACAGAAGTAGTAGAAAATGTTATATATATTGATGATTACCTGATCAGGGATTACCGATCTGACAAGGGGGGAAAGATCTCCAATGCCAGTTCTGTTATTGATGTGATAGAGGCAGAAAACGTGGTGGTAAAAAACCTGTTGGTCGATGGAAATAAAGAGGAGAACTTTAAGATGGACGGATGCAATGGAAGTGGTATCTATATATTTAAATCTAAGAAGGTAACGGTTGATAATGTTATTGTTAAGGATTTTAATGGAGAAGGGATCAGCTGGCAAATTACAGAAAATGTAACAGTAAAGAACAGTGAAATTAGCGGAAGCGGGAATATTGGATTACATCCCGGAACAGGATCACCTTTATCAAGAATTGAAAACAATGATGTTCATGATAATGCGGTGGATGGGTTGTTTATCTGCTGGAGGGTGCATCATTCTAAAGTTATTGGAAATAGATTTTATAAGAATGGCCGTTTCGGTATTTGTACAGGACATAAAGATTCAGATGTTTTATTTGAAAACAATCATGTATTTGAAAATGGAAGTGATGGGATAAATTTAAGGGGAGAAAGGGCATTAAACGCACCCCATAGAAATACTTTTCAGAATAATATTATAGAAAACAACGGAAAGATAAATGGTGGTTATGGAATGTCCTTTAATTCTCCAGCTGAGGATGTTAAGGTAATCGGAAATACCATCAGAGATACTGGCTCCGGCACTCAAAAAGCTGGATTGTATTTCTATCAAAATGCTTTGCCAGTGACCGTTGAGGATAATGAAATGAGCGGACATACGCTGGGAGATGTTGTATACAAAAAGGATTCGGATCGATAGCATCTATCCTGTATTGACATTTGCTTTAAAATCAAATTTCAATTAAATTACTTCAAGGAAAAAACAATTTTATCTTGGACTTTTCAGGAATAAACATTTGGGAGTTAATTGTAGCATCTCTCTCAACCTTTGTCGTTGGATTTATATGGTATGGTAATTTGCTTTTTGGTAAATCCTGGCAAAAACTGGCTGGATTGAGTGAGGAAGATATTGCTAAAGGAAATATTGCCCTTATCTATGGTGTGGCTTTTGTTCTGAATTTTGTGGCCGCAGCATTTATATCAATCTTTGCAGAAATAGCCATGATGCTGGGCACAAGTGCCTTCCTAGCCGGCTTATTTGCTGTAGTGTTATGTATTGGATTTGTTGCTACCAGTTTTGGTGTCAATTTTCTTTTCTCAAGAAAACCCTTGAAGCTTTATCTTATTGATGTGGGTTATATGGTTGTAAGCTTTTTTGTTATGGGTGTGATCATTGGTGCCTGGAGATAAAATAATGGAACAAAGAAGAACATTTATTAAAAAAGCCGGCACTCTTGTCTTGTCCTCGGGATTTTTTAGTACACTAACATCATGCAGTGATCTAATGCAGGAAGAAGATGCTATTTCGCTTCCTCTTGAACCAATTCCTGAAAAATTATTCTTTAAGATTTCCCTGGCCCAGTGGTCTTTGAGAAAATCATTATGGTCAGGAAACATCACAACACTTGACTTTGCTTCTACAGCCCGGAATATATATGGAATCGATGCCATAGAATATGTCAATCAGTTTTTCAAGGACAAAGCAACAGATGATATCTATCTTACTGATTTAAAAAAAAGAGCGAGTGACAATGATGTAAGGAGCCTGATCATTATGATTGATATGGAAGGAAACCTGGCTACATTGAATGAAGGCGAAAGACAAAAGGCAGTGGACAATCATTACAAATGGATAGATGCGGCAAAATTTCTTGGATGTCATTCAATTCGTGTTAACGCTGCAGGTAAAGGGAACCGGGATGAAGTTGCAGGCGCCGCTATCGAGAGTCTGGGCACTTTATGTGAATACGGAGAAAAAGAAGGGATAAATATCATAGTGGAGAATCATGGTGGTTATTCCAGTGATCCCGGATGGTTGACTTATGTTATACAACAGGTGGGAAAAAAGAACTGCGGCATATTGCCTGATTTCGGTAACTTTACAATTAGTCTTTGGCCTCCGAAATCTTATGACACCTATAAAGGCATGGAAGAATTAATGCCCCATGCTATGGGTGTTAGTGCAAAATCACGTGATTTTGACAGTTCAGGCCAGCATAAAACCTCAGACTTCAGTAAAATCCTTCAGATTGTAAAGGATTCCGGATTCAACGGTTATATTGGCATTGAATATGAAGGTTATAAATTAAGCTCAGAGGCTGGAATTAAAGCCACCAGGCATCTGTTAATAGAAAGCGCTAAAAAATTGGTTTAATTTCTCCTTATGCCTTTCTCAGAGCGCCAATAACCAGGGACTCTTTGACTTGCCTTGGAATTACAGACAGAAACCTGAATAAACTGGATTCATTTACCGAGTAGATCCTTTTGGGATTTTTCGAGGTTATCGCCTTTAAAACAACTTTTGCAACATCCAGGGGGTCTTTATTAACAGCCTTTACTTTTTTTCCTCCCGTATCCCTTATTTTAGCCAGTGCATTCCTGTAAATCGAATCTTCAGGTACATTATTTAAGACATCAAGTGTCTTGTGCATCAATGGTGTTTTGTGACCACCGGCCCTTATCAATGAAACATGCATTCCAAGGAGTTTCAGTTCCATACGCAGGGTGTTACTCCACGCCTCCATCATATACTTTGAAGAACCATAGGTTTGAAAGGGCAATAAAGTCCTTGCCGTTTCACTGCTTATATTAATTATCTGGCCTTTGTTTTTATACAGCAGTGGAAAAAAAATATTCGTGACCCTGTAAGCGCCCAAAACATTCACTTGCAATAGTTGTCCAAACCTATGTACACCTCCTTCCACCATAGGAACCTGGTCAAAAATTCCGGCATTATTAATTATTACGTCAAGCCCATTGTATCGCTTTGAAATTTCCACATATGCTGCATTTATGGATTCTTCCTTTGTTACATCGATGATGCTGGTAATAATATTAACACTTTCAAGGGCAGATAGGCAATCCCTATTCACATCAGTACCAATTACATAATGTCCGTCCAATGCCAGATGAATAGCAATAGACTTACCAAGACCGCTGCCAGCACCTGTTACTAAAACGACTTTTTTTTTCTTGACCACTTATTTTCTATTGACTAAATTGAGGTGTTAAGAGTTAATTCAAGTTTAAAACTTATATGGGCCTATTCCAATTATTTTTTGAATTTATAAAACCCTGGATATGGATACTCTTAGGAATTGCCTACATAGGAATCATATTCGTGGTATTACTTGAGAACCGAAATGTTAACAAAGCCCTCTCTTATATTGTAATATTGATTTTTGTACCTGTTTTGGGCCTGATCGTATTTTATTTTTTGGAAGGGATTTCAGAAAAAGGATAAGATTCAAGTTCAGAAACGAACATGACCGGAAAGCGATAAAAGAATTTCAGAAGGAGTTGATCAATAATCAGGAAAATGCCCTTAAAAACCTTGAAACAGAATTTGGGAGTTTGAGCAAACCACGTACAGATTTATCATAAAGCACTGACAAACGAAGTTAATATATAATTCGATGAAGATTTAGGCAACTTAACTAAGCAGGAATATGAATCATAAAAACAAAATTTATAAATAACAGATTACTAGACTATATATGCAGATTGATTACACCTTTACTTTAATACTTGAAATTCTTTAATTCAAACTGATCTCATTCAAAAACTCATTAATATTATATAAAGTCATAATTTTATTTTATTATTAGGATCCAAAATCTAGGCAATTCATGGTCGTTAAGTTTTATGGCACACGTGGCTCTGTTCCAGTTTGTGATGCAAATTTTCAGAAATTTGGAGGTAATACGACTTGTATCAGTTTATATAATAAGGAAACAGATAACATGTTTATAATTGATGCTGGAACCGGTATACGTAACCTTGGACACGATATGATGGCCAACCCAAACAGGCAAAAGATCATTGGTATTGGGTTTACACATTTTCACTGGGACCATATTCAGGGATTCCCATTTTTTTTACCAGCTTATAGAAAAGATACTATCGTGAATATCAATTCAGTGGGTGATACCAGTGAAAAGGAATTAAAATCGATATTACAGGGTCAGATGCAGAGCGAGTATTTCCCGATTCCAATGACCAAAATGGGCAGCAGGTTTAAATTTACAAATCTTGGCACTGAATATATGAATGTGAATGGTATTCGGGTAAAGATGATCAAGCAAAATCATCCGGGAACATCTTATGGTGTGCGGATTGAATTAAACGGTAATTCATTGGTGATTTGTACCGATGTGGAACATGTAAATGAGATATCGAAGGATTTTATTGATTTTTGCAAAGATGCTGATCTTTTGGTTCATGATGCACAATACACCGATGAAGAACTTGAGTTGCACTCTGGCTGGGGCCATAGCAGTTATAATCAGGCATTAGAGGTTGCCGAAAGATCCAATGCTAAAATGTTGGTTATGACGCATCATGATCCCGATCATGATGATGATTTTTTAAGAAAGCAAGAGAAGGTATGTCAGGAAAGATTTAAATTCTGCGAATTGGCAAGAGAGGGAAGTAAATACGACTTAGATGATTTTTAGTTTCAGGGAAGTATATTATTGATAGTTTGCCCACCACTGAGCAGACATAACCTGTTCGCTCACCGTCACAAGTTCCCCAATTTCAGGTGTAATTATATTTACATTTAATTCCTCTCCCTTTGCTATCGCTCTTTGAATGGGTTCTTTCCAGGGATGCAATGCAAGATTGAATTTTCCCCAGTGTATGGGCATTAAAAGTTTACTGTTCAGGTCCAAGCTGGCCTGAACCGTTTCTTCAGGCATCATATGTATTTCAGACCAGTTCTCGTTATAGGCTCCGCATTCCAGGAAAGCAAGGTTAAAAGGCCCGTACTTCTCTCCTATTTTCTCAAATCCGGGGAAATAACCTGAATCCCCACCAAAAAATACCCGGTGTTTTTTTCCCAGGATTACCCAAGCTCCCCATAAAGTTGAAAAACGATTATTAAGACCGCGACCGGAAAAATGACGTGATGGCGTAAGGACAAAAGATATCGAATCAAGTTCAATTGAATCCCACCAGTTCAATTCCACAATATTTTCAGATGCAATTCCCCATTTTTCCAGATGAGCCCCTAAGCTCAATGGTACATAAAATCTGTTTACATTATCCTTAAGTTTAAGCATAGTCTCATAATCGAGATGATCGTAATGATCATGTGAGATCAAAACGGCATCAACTTCAGGCAGGCGATCGACATTCATATAATTTGAATATGGGAATCTTTTCGGTCCCATAAAAGAGAACATGGATGCGCGTTCACTGAATACAGGATCAATAAGGATCTTTTTACCATCTATTTTGATTAGTATTGAAGAATGCCCGAACCAGGTAAATGACAGATTTTCTGAATTCAGATCATCGAAAGCAGCCGGGCTGAATTTATGAGTCCGTATTATACCTTCAGGTTCTCTATTATCATTATTCTTAAAGAACTCCAGCATAACGCCAAACATCTTGCCTGGTTTCATATCCATTTTTGTAGATATGGTATTATGGAATTTTCCTAATTTATAATTCTTGGCCGACTCCATCCTTTCCAGCCGTTTCCCTTCCGGACTAGCCCCAATCTGAGGGGCGAAATTAAAAAACAAAACCAGGCTTATTGTTATCAGAACCACTATCGCTAAAATCAATATACCTGTCATCTTAAGGAGCTTTATCATTCCAATTTTTAATATTGACAATCTATCCTAAAAGAAACTCATATCTTATTGCCATTATGATATGGATTCATAAAAGAATAGGCCAAATTTATACTAATATTTTAATTGTTTTTTCTTAATTTTCAATTATGGCGATAATCGTTCATCAAAGGTTATATATTTTTAACACATGCAATCCACTATTTGTTAAGAGAACTTTTAAGGATGAAAAAAAACCTTATTCTTCTTATTCCATTATTAGTTATCCATCTTGTTGCCTCTGCACAAGTTGAGCTGGGGATTTTAGCCGGGCTTGATAATGCCCTACTAGCAGGAGACAAGTATCCGAACACTAAATACAAGCCGACTACGGGATTTATCATAGGATTAAGTATTGATGCTCCTATAAATGATTTGGTTTCCCTGAGTTTTCAACCCGGATACTTAAGCACCGGCAGCAAGATCCAGGTGCCGGACACCATAAGAAATGAATGGAAAGATAGTGTCTCTATCCGTGTCGATTACATGATCCTCGATGTATTTGTAAAAATCCAATCAAAATCAAAGAGACTGTATTTTTCAAGTGGACTTGAGTTTGGTTATGGATTATCATTAAAAGCTGCAAATGACTTCGAAGAGATCGACATCACAAAAGAGTTGAATAAGTGGAATATTTCTGCTGTATTTGGAATAGGATATAAAATTCCGATGAAGAGATCCGGACTGTATTTTGAATTAAGATATGCACAGGGATTGGTGAATATGACCAAGACTGATCCGGCAGAAGATGACTACATGCCTCGCGTAAAACTTAGTGGAGTAAAAATTGTCACAGGATTTCAAATTCCAATTTCAAAAAGAAATAGTAACTAGTACAATGAATTTAATAAATCATATAAAATCAAACAGGCATCATAAATTACTATCCTGTATCTGCTTTATACTTTTTTTTATCTGTTCGGTAAGCTACGCACAAGAAGAGAAGAATAAAATCCCTGAATTAAATGGTCATGTATTTATTCCAAACACCTACATCGAAGATCCCTTTATGAATTCAACCTTTGATTTGGGGGTGGGATTCGGATCAACTGGTGAATACAAATATCCTATTTTTGATGTTGATGAGAATAACATTTATGGAGTCAGCGGACAACTAATATTTGTGACTGTTTCACTCAAATATCAACAGAAAATTCAGGACTGGGTCGCGCTATTTATTAAATACAGTTTAGCCGCAAGGATTGGCACAAATGTAGGCTCTATACTTGCCGAAGGATTCAGCTCCATAAATTCATTTAATATTGGATGGAAAATCAGGCTCCTTGAAAGTGAGAAAGTCAAATTATCGACTGCAGTGGGAATCAGTAATTATAATGGAACATTCTTATCCGTTAGTAAATTCATCGAGGATATTATCAACAATCAGCCTTACCCAAGTCTTGTTACCAATACACCTGCGTTAAACGGGAATTTAGGTTTTCAGTTTGCCTATGGGATGAGTGAGCTTTTGGGGCTAAAGATACATTATTTGAATTCAATTGGTGAATCTCTTGAAAGAAGTAAGGCTGCTTACTATTTTTCATTTGGAGCTGGCATCGATTTAAATTTATATAATAAACACAATGTGCCAATAGGTTTTTCCCTTGCGTATATTTTAAGTTCCAGACCTGAACAGGTATTCAAGGAGAGCGGACTGTCAAATAACCTTACTTTTAAATTTGCATATACGGGGACGGATGATTTTGTACTTGGATTACATACGTCGTATACAAGAGTGCCAATTTCCGAGGACCATGGAAATTTCAATACTATGGGATTAGCCTTTACCATTACCTATTATTTTAACTGATCCTCAGCATCTATTTTTGTAAAATCCTTTTGGCATTGTGCATAGGATCAATCCCTACTATCCTGGATCTGAGTACATTTTGTTTTCCACATAACTAAAATCAGGATTTACGAAAACTTCCCCATCTATTTTAATTACAGGGTAACTCACATATCCTTTGTAGTTAATGGACCGTATCAGGTTCTGAAGCTCGACAAAATATGCATCATTCTCATCCACATCCCTGAATTCATAGGATATGCCTTTAGATTCCAGCTTTCTCCGGAATTCATGGCAGTGGTTACATTCCATACTGCCATAGACAATGATGTTCTTCTGTGACCCCCTGGATTTTGATATTTTTTCAATCTCACCAGAGGTAATTTCGGACCCTTGCTTATCACCTTTGTTCTCAGAACATGTGGTTAACAGGAACAAGCCAATAATATAAAAAAGATACTTTAATGAATTCATGCCTTGTTATCTATAAGGGTTTGCCTAATAAGTACAAGTTCTGGTTTAAAGGAAGTTCAATTTCACCATTTTCTACTTTATATGTCTTATTGGAATAATAATCCTTGAGTATGGATCCATCCTCAAACATATCCTTCACAGTTAGCGGTTGTCCAGGATTACCCATACAGACTAATACCTGATCCTTTATCCCGTACCTGTTTATCCTACGGGAAAATATATAGGGATCATTACTTATCATTTCATGCACCCCTGCACCTACTGCTAGATGTTCATTCCTGAATCGTCCGAGTTTCTGCCAGTGATCAAGCACATCGGGTATTTTGTACCCATTTTTTTCTGCATTGGTTTCGAGATCTTCCCAGTTCATAAAAGACCTAAGGTGTGCGTCTCCTTTCGTGCCTTCTGCCGTCAGTGTTCGCGCCAATTCATCCCCATAATAAATCTGAACAGCACCGGGAGCCAGCATCAATTTGGTCGCGGATTCGAATACCCTTTCGCGGTTAAGGTCAAATGGACCTCCGTCGTCATGCGAGGAGACATAATTCACTACACTATAATCTGCCAGTGAACCATTCAGAATTTGTGAATATTCACTGAAAATATCCTCGGGATCTCTGGCAGCATCAGCTTTAAATGAAAAGTTGATCAGGGCTTTAAAATCATGATTGAAGAAATTAACTGTAGAATCTCCGTAATCATAATAAAACTCTCCCTGAATACCGTATCCATACACTTCACCCACCATGTAGAAATCAAGATCGTCTAGTTTGTCCTCCGGATTTTCGGATCGCCAATCATTTAATGCCAGTACCGCTTCCTTATACAATTCTCCCCAGATATAGGCTTCTAAATGCTTTGCTGTATCCACCCTGAATCCATCAATACCCATTTCACGAACATAATCAATCAGCCATTTAATGATATAATACTTTGGCAATTTGGAATATCCTGTCCGACTAAAAAAAGCCTCCAATTCTTTAATTTCTTGATCTAATCGTCCTTCCTCGTTCCATTTTTCCTTTAAAAATGTTGGTATATCAACCTCGTTGGTTGACTCTGTTTTGATATCCGGTAGATTTGGAACCAACGCACAAGGTACAGCATGCTCATAGCTATCATGTGTGCAAACCGGCTCAATCCGTACCCAATCATCCGGCCACTGACTATCTGCTAAAGTAACCGGTCCGGTATGATTCAATACAACATCCAAAAGGATCCGTATTCCATTTTTATGAGCAGTTTTTACCAGTTCCTTAAGATCCATCATAGTACCATAATTGGGATCTATATTCGTCCAATCCCTGGCCCAATAACCATGATATGCATAGGTTTTTCCCCATCCTTCATCAGTAAAGCCATGAATTTGTTCAATGGGTGGTGTAATCCATAATACATTGACCCCAAGATCTCTGAAATATCCTTCCTCAATTTTCATGGTGATACCCTTCAGATCACCTCCCATGAAGCTTCTCAAGGGCCCGCCATCCTGTTTGCGACCCAGGGGCTTATCATTGGATGGATCTCCATTATAAAACCTATCGGTCAGCATAAAATAGACCGTGGCGTTTTCCCATAGAAATCTTGAATCTATGTTTTCTTTTTCGGAATTCTCATCAACCTGCTTATTTGAAGTACAGGATAATGTTAGAAACAATGCAATTATGAAAAACTGTCTCATGATGGATAAGTAATACTTCTCTTTACTATAATTTTCATTTTTGAACTTGGATTGAAATCTCTCCATCGGCCAGGTCATTCGATTTTGCGATTACTATGATCTCTCCATTTTCTGTATTATCCGGAGCTACAATTAACAAACATCTACCCTTAAAAGTACTGCATTCTGGTTGCCGAAAGCTTTTTATATCCCTTGGATTGCCATTTCCTACTCCAGCTAATTTCCCATTACGAGAAATCTGGAACTTAACAGGCAGATTTGCATCAGGGATCCGCAAACCAGACTCATCAATTATCTCTACTGTAATATAGGCGAGGTCATTTCTATCAGCTTTTATTTCCATTCTATCTGCGGATAATTTAACCGAATGAGGTTTACCTGTTGTTTTCAGTGATCTTGATGCAATGAGCTTTCCATTCTTATATCCATTAGCCTTCAGTTCCCCCGGTTGATATTCCAGGTTTATATTGGATCTTAACCTTGTCGAATCTTGTAAATCAACCTTTGATATCTTATTCCCATTTAATTCCATGATTACAGAGTCACAGACTGTGTAAATTGAAACAGACATTTTTTCGCCTTCATGGCCTTCCCAGTTCCAGCTTTGGGATTCATCAGGCCAGCCCCAGAAACTCACAATTTCTTTTCTTCCATCTGGAACTGGTTCATGTACAGCTATTTCCAGTTCACTGATTCCCCAAACCACATCCCTGTAGTAGGACTGTGGCTTTTTAAATCCACATAGATCTATGTCTCCACAATAGGCGTTAAACCATGGCCATTCCTTCTTTTCATTATCCAGCAAGGCATTTCCTATTCCAGCTTCACCAAGATAATCCATGCTGGTCCACAGGAAATCCCCGGTCACCCATGGATATTTTTCGACCAGCTGCCAGTTTTCAAATACATCTCCGGCAATTGACTCAGTCCCAAGGACAATACGGTCAGGAAAAATTTGATGATCTGATTCATATCGATCCCATTTGTAATTATAACCCTGTACATCGAACAATTCAAATGCAGGTTCGGTGTCCTCCCAGGGTCGCCCTGGGAATTCCCAGAAACCACAAATGGCAGCAGTAACCGGCCGGGTCGGATCTAATGAATTGACCTTGTTTTTTAATACTTTCGTTAATTGCAAGCCAGATGAATCAGCTCTCTCTTTAATTTCATTACCAATGCTCCATATAAATATTGAAGGGTGATTTCGATCTCTGAGTACCATGGATTCGATATCCCTTTCCCACCAATCATCATAATACAGATTATAATCGTTTTCGTTTTTTGGCAATTGCCATTGATCGAAGGATTCATCCATGACCAGGACACCTAACTTATCACAGGCATCAAGGAATTGTCTCGATGGGGGATTATGGCTTGTCCTGATGGCATTGTAGCCAAAGGATTTCATTAATTCAACTCTTCTGTATTCTGCCCGGTCAATTGCTGCAGCACCGAGTGGACCGTTATCGTGGTGCATATTTCCTCCTTTAATCAGAACAGGCTTCCCATTTAATAGAAAACCGTTTTCAACAGAAAATTCAATCGAGCGAATACCGAAGGTTGTAGACAGGTTATCAACAACTTTCCCATCGATTAAAAGGCTAAGCTCAGCAAGGTATAGATTAGGATTCTCTATTGACCATAAGTACGGATTATCGATTGATAATTCATAATATATAACCTCAGATATCCCCGAATTGAGCTGATTAGATTGTTTGCTGTTTGCTACTCTTTTTCCATCCGGATGCAATATTTGCGTTTCGACTTCAAAATCCAATGCGTGGTCATAATAATTGATAATGGATGCTTCAATATTAATTATTGCATTTGATTCACTTATCTCCGGCGTAGTGACAAATATACCCCATCGATCTAGGTGTAAGGGATCGGTAATGCTTAGCCAGGTATGGCGGTAAATTCCAGAGCCACTATACCACCGGCTGTTCCTTCCTTCATTCAGAACCTTTACAGCCAATATATTCTCACTTCCATCCATCTTGAGAAAAGGAGTAATATCATATGTGAAAGCCGTATAACCGTAAGGGTGGTTGCCCAAATACTGTCCGTTTATCCAGAAATCTGCATTCATATAAACTCCATCAAAAGTTATCTTTACAATCTTCCCTATATCTGATGGTTTCAGCCTGAAGTGCTTTCTGTACCATCCTTCACCACCCAGAACATATCCGGTGGAAATGTCACCAGGGCTGTCCGGAGAAAAGGGCCCGACTGGCTTCGGGACTATGTCGCTGTATTTTTCAGAATTTAAATTCAGGTCTTCGATGCTCCAGTCGTGAGGTATGTCTAGTACCCGCCATGCGGAATCGTCAAAGGAAGGATCTTCGGCTCCCTCTACCTTTCCTTTATAAAACTTCCAATTGTCATCGAACAAAACATCATGAATATTGTAGGCATACATGGCGTCCACCGGATAAAATTGCAGGTTATTTGTGTGTAACCCTTCTTTACAGGAAGGGAGTAGAATTATAACCATAGTTATTAATGGAAAAAAAAGTAATCTGGCTCTTTTTTTGAAAAGCATAATTAAAAAATGGTTGATTACTATTGCAATGAAAATAATTCAATTGCTTAATTAATGCAAAGCTTTAAGAGAATACTATAATGCGGCAGTATTATTAATCTTCGACTAAAATTGATTTATAGGATATCTACATGATTAAATTCCTCCGCTTAATAATCATTCATTTCGTAGGGTATCAGCTGGATTTGTTCTTATAGCAGATAATCCCTGGTAGCTGATGGAGGCCAGAAGGACTGCAAGGCTTATCAGGGCTGCTATGATCAGAGAACCAGCGCCAACATTTATCCTGTATTCAAACTCTGTTAACCAATTATTCATAACGCTAATCGTAGCCGGGAATGAAACAATAATTGCTACGGAAAGAAGTATTATAAATCGCTTAGAAAGAATTAAATAGATACTGGTTTTTGAGGCGCCAAATACTTTACGAATTGAGATCTCTTTAAGCTTGCCTGCTAATGACAAAGTGGATAATCCAAACAAACCCAGGCAACCGATAATTATTGCCAGGATAGAAGAAGTGGTTACTATTTTTGACAGGTTTTGTTCCCTTTCATATTGTTCTTTGAGGTTGTCTTCTACAAAACTGTAATCAAATGGTTCACCCGGAAAGGTTTTTTCCCATTCAGCTCTTACCAATTCAATTCCTTCCTGAATCTTTCCCCCTTCAAGCCGGACAAAAAGCTTGGGAATTTCAGAACTGCTGATATTGACATTATGAGCTCCGGAAAAACCTATTTCTACATTCATTGCCATGATAAGTGGTTCAATTCTGGCATGCAGTGAGGCTATATGAAAATCTTTTACTACCCCTATGATTTCATGATCCATAAATTCTTCATACGGGATCCTGTCTCCTATGGGATTTTCCAGATCATATTCCTTTACAAATGCTTCATTTACAATTATAGAACGTTTAAGGTCCGCCTGGTTCTCCTTTTCAAAATTCCTTCCCTGTATAATCTCCATCTTCATGGCAGGAATGAATCCAGGGTTTATGGTATTATAATAGAACCAGTTGGTTTCTTCATCATTTTTCTGGTAGCCTATGTGTGTCCACCCACCCGGTTCAAAGGTATGTGAAGCAATTCCGGTCGCAAGAATTCCAGGTTTATTCATCAATGCATTATCAAGTATGGCCGCCCTTTCCATGCCACGTTTTACAACATCCCGCAATCCTTTTGCCTCTCCTACCCGTACAGGCACCACAACCACATGATCCTTTTCAAATCCAAGATTCTTATTTTGTAAATAGCTCAGCTGATCCTTCATAATTACTGTACAGGCAATCATAAATACTGTTAAAGCAAATTGCCCGGTTACCAGGACTGATCCCATGGTGTTATTCCCTTTTCCAAGCCTTACGTCACTTTTTATTATATCCAAAGGTTTGAATCCCGATACGATCAAGGCCGGATATATACCTGCCAGCAGACCTGTAAGTAAGGTAATCCCCGTAATTAAAAGAATATTCCCTAAATCGAGTATAAATTTCAGATTCAGGTCTGCCAGTTCATTAAACCAGGGAAGTATGATATAGGCAATAATAAGACCGATAAACAGGGCTAAAATTGACATTAACAAAGATTCCCCAAGAAATTGTATGATGATTTGTTTTCGGTTTGCTCCAGTTGATTTTCTAATTCCAATTTCCTTTGCCCGGCTAAAAGACCTGCCAAGAGATAACGTCACAAAATTTATACAAGCCAGCAACACAATAAGAATGGATATCCCAGCAAGAATAATGGTGTATTTTGGATCACTAACGGGCACATTTCCTTCAGGCATGTCTGTATTAAGATGAATATCCGTCAGGGGTTGTAAAAAGATGGCAAACTCAGCTCCATCCAGATCATCTCCCATGACTTGCTCCACAAGGCTGGAAAATTTTGGCTCCAGTTCAGCTTTATCTACGTTTTCATGAAGCAACACATAAGTCTCCCCGGTAATCATATTCCAGGAGGTCAGCATGGGTGCCGGAAAAATATCTTTGGTATGAAGATCCGAGATCAGGAAATTAAACTGGAGACTTGAATTTGAAGGAATGTTTTGCAATACAGCCTTAATAGTAAAATTTTTCTGCTCACCACTTACCTCTATGACCAGAAGTTCATTTACCGCATCAGATTTGCCGAAATATTTTTCCGCCATCTCCTCCGTAAGAATTATGGAACTGGGATCATTGAGCACATTAATTGTTTCTCCATGAAGAACCGGAAAGGAAAATATATTGAAAAACTCTTCGCCTGCTATATGAATTTCCTCTGGAAATGAGTTTTCTCCTTTATAAACCTGGTTGAAAAAGGATGTCAGTATTGAATAACTTTCAATTTCCGGGTAGTTTTCCTTGAGTTGTTTTCCCATGATGAATGGAGTATGAACTCCGGTTCCTTCCCTGGCCCCCATTTTGAATTTAGTAAAGGGCCGGTACACCCTGTCGGCTTTTTCGTGAAACGTGTCGTAAGTAATTTCATTTCTGACATAAAATATTACGATAATGCTGCATGCAATAGCCAGGGCCAATCCGAATATGTTTATAAATGAAAAAACTCGGTACTTAAAAATATTACGCAGGGTTATTTTGAGGTAATTTCTTAGCATAGAAATTTGTGATTATAAGCTAATTTATAAAAACGACCACTAAAATTATAGGGAAGACTGTTAAGAGATGTTAAAAGTTACAGCAATCCAGTAAATAGATGCTTGAGGGCTGTCCTTAGTCCAGCACCTCATATATAACCGTTGTATTTGCTTTGTTTTTAAGACTTACCTCTCCTACTTTTTTGCAGGAGAAAGATTCCTTAACCTTTTCATAATTAGATTCAGATATTATAATCTGTCCATCATTTGCTACAGATTGTAACCTCTGTGCTGTATTGACTTCATCTCCAATGACCGTATAATCGAGCCTCTTCAGAGTTGCTGACCCTATATTCCCGGAGATCATCTGGCCGCTATTGACACCTATAGTAACGCAGGGAGAAAAAGTGATATCTTCAGAAATGTTAGGTAGATCATTGATCATTTTCCTTGTAGCGAGACATGCATCAATGGCCCGGTCCAGGTGGTAGTCGCCACGAAAAACAGCCATGATTGCATCACCGATGAATTTATCAATATAACCATCGTGAGCAAGAATCTCCTTCACCATGACATCAAAGTAACTATTAAGCAGTTTTACCACATTGTCCGGTGCTTCTTTTTCACTAATGGCACTGAAGCTGCAGATATCAATAAATGCGACCGTGGCTTCCACTGTTTCATTCATCATGAGTGATGATTCGAATTCCCGGCTGTTCATAAAATTCAGGACCGTTTCATCCACATACATTTTAAGGATATTGTTTTCTTTAAGAGCTTTTATAGTCTCCTGTACCTGATTCACATGTTTAATGGTTTTTTCCATTGTAAGTTCCAGGTCCTCAAAATTGACTGGCTTGGTTATGAAATCAAAGGCACCACGATTCATGGCTGTCCTAATATTATCCATGTCTCCATACGCAGAGACTATAATGGATTTAAGTAAGGTGTGCTTTTCGTTTAATTCGGACAATAAAGTTAATCCATCCATTTCGGGCATATTGATATCACAAAGGACTAATCCAACGTCATTATGCCTTTCTAATTGTTCCAGGGCATGCACACCATTGATGGCAAACACAAACTCATAGGCCTGTTCACGTATTTTCTTTCGAAACTTTTGTTTGATCAGTACTTCGAGATCTGCTTCATCGTCTACAACGAGTATCTTAACCATTAATTCTTGTTTTAATCGTTTCTTTTAAAGAGTTAAAGTCAACAGGTTTCGTAATGAAATCATCCGCGCCTAATTTCATTGCTTTATTGTAATTATCTGCATCACCATATGCCGTGATCATCATGACCACAGGAGGCGGCTGATGATGTTTTTCTTTTATGTTTTTAAGCAATTCGAGTCCACTCATTCCGGGCATATTAATATCCGAGAGGATCAGAACGGCCTGATGGAGGTATTCTTGAAGACATTTCAGTGCCTCTTCTCCTGAATAAGCAAATACAAATTCCAGCTCCCCATTTCTTATCTCCCGCCTGAAACGCTGCTGGAAAAGCGGTTGAATATCTTTTTCGTCATCAACTACAAGTATTTTCATTTATCTTTATTTAGTTTATTTATTTTAAATACTTTCAATATTTTTGATTCCACAGATCCCTGATTAGTTTATAAGGGCTTATTTCATCATGCTCATTTTGGTATTGTGATTATAAATTCAGTTCCTGTTTCAATATTATTTTTGATATTTTCATCAGATAATACATTGCTTTCAACCCTCATTTCCCCATTATGACCTTTAGTTATTATGTCATAACTGATACTTAAACCCAGACCGGTACCTTCCCCAGTTGGTTTGGTCGTAAAAAATGGTTGAAAGATCTTATCTTTCAATGAGGAAGGAATGCCAAAACCATTGTCTTTAATTCGGATTTCAACCGCATCCTTCCCTTTACCCGTTTTAATCCCTTTTGTCTTTACAGATACTCTAGGTTTATATCCACTGTCCTCTATTGCTGAAGCTTTTGAGGACACCGTATAGAAAGCATTATTGATGAGATTTAACAAAACCCGTCCAATATCCTGAGGAATAACCTTAATTTTAGGCAAATTTTCATCAATCTCCAAGTGAAAGTCAGCATTAAAAGATTTGTCCTTAGCCCTTAAGCCATGATAAGCCAATCTAAGGTATTCATCCGCCAGCATGCTAAGATCAGTCAATTCTTTCTGACCAGAACCGGATCGGGAATGCTGTAACATCCCTTTAACAATCCCTTCAGCTCTTTGCCCATGATGTTTAATTTTTTGTTCGTTTTCTTTTATATCATTCAAAATTTCTTTTTCGAGATTTTCATCCCGATCACCTTTAGGCTTTGACCTTTCAACTTCTAATTCTTCCAACAGTTCCTTGTTCAGTTCTGAGAAATTATTTACAAAATTCAGTGGATTCTGAATTTCATGGGCAATCCCAGCTGTAAGCTCCCCTAGAGAAGCCATTTTTTCTGATTGGATGAGTTGGTTTTGCGTTTCTTTTAATTTCTCTAATGTTATTTGTATTTCTTCTTTTTGCTCTTTTAATTGTGTATTGGTCTTTTGTTTATTCTTATTATTTCGATACAAGACAAGGCTTAGTATTATTGCTGATATCAAAGCACCTGCAATACTGAATATCCATAGTCTCTGCAATCGATTTTGTTGCTCTTTTTGCCTCCGATCTTCTTCCAATTGAAATATTTCCTTTTCGTTTTTGTCTATTATGGCACGAACCTCTGCATCTTTAACCCTGTTGGCCTCATCAAGACTATCAGATTCAGCACTGAATTCCTGGTACTTTTTTAAAAATTCAAAAGCTTTATCCCTGTTCCCCAGTTTCTCATAAATCTCAGAAACCAATAAATTTACCTGGATTTTAAAATTTGTTCGGTTAGAGTTAAGCGCATCTTCCATTTCCACAGACAGCAATACATAATCCAGTGCTTTCTTATAATCTCCAATTTGAAAATAACAACTTGCAATATAAAATGGCATAAAAGGCACACTCCATCTACTTCTATAATCTTGTTTGTACCCATCAAAGGCTTCAGTAAAGTATGGAATGGCCTCAGCAAATTTACCCTGGTCCATTTGTATTTTCCCTTCCATTTCATTATGTGCTGCAAGCAAAGGGACTTTGTTCTCTGAATTCGGATCATCAAGCACAAGGTTCATATATCTCCTTGCCTCTTCATATTCTTTTAAATTAATTAATGGTACGACCAAATGTCTGTAACCTCTGAAAATCATACTGCTATCATTCAGATATTCACCAGTTGCAATATAACTCTTGTAACTCGCTGCACTATTGCTATTCATATCAAGGTTTAGATAGTCATTTCCCAAATATCTATATTCATCAGCGAGCATTTTATAATTTCCGACCTGTTTAAAAGCTTTAATGCTTTTTAGA
Source organism: Cyclobacteriaceae bacterium (assembly GCA_024644875.1). Classification (GTDB taxonomy): domain Bacteria; phylum Bacteroidota; class Bacteroidia; order Cytophagales; family Cyclobacteriaceae; genus JAGTVG01. The sequence continues at coordinate 26,461 of JAHEGY010000013.1, read as the reverse complement.
TGATACTCAATACCCAGGGCAAATCTGCCACTATTGGAAAAAGGCATGGCCATATTCATGGCTATTACTCCAATTGTATCTTCATTTTTTTCAATTAAATCGACCAGTTCCAATTCAATTTTTTTAGCTTCTGCTTCTTCCCCTAATAAATATTGTAATCTCATTTTGTATGTAGAATACAGGGTAGTGGGATAGTTCATTCCTAAATCATCAAATAAATCAGAAGCAACATTTACATATCGCAGAGTTGCCGGGTAGTCCGATTGAAAGAAATAATGTGTCTTAATTACATCAATAATGGCAGCCGTAATCTCTTTATCACCAATTTTTTCAAAGTATTTATAGACTGATAGTAAATCATTAACTGAATTTATAAGGTTGTTGAAATAATCAGCGGGTAGTTTCAGGTCAGAATAGTAGACTGACAATTTACTGTTGGAATCCTCTAACAATACTTCTGCCAGGTTTTGGTAATAGCTGCTCATACTCCCAAAGTCGCCAAGGAAAGCTGTCAATGTCTGATAATACAAGATCTCTCCTCCCTTAAATTCGATTTTTTCAGAAAGTTCCCTGGCGTCTCTTGTAGCAATAAGGCCTTTTTGAAATTCATAATTTAAAAAGCACTGTCTGGCATATTCGTTTAATAACAGGACCTTTTCCTGGTTATCGTTAGAATGACCATTTATAAGTTGATATAGACTATCGGTTTTTTGCTTTCCTTCCAATGTGCTTTCCTGCGCATTACTCTGTAGAAAAGCAAAACAGGCCAATAGAAAAGAATAAAATAGATATCTTATTTTCATATATTGATGGGTAAGGCTATTTTAAATTCCGTTCCTTCTCCTTCATTGCTTACGGCGTTTATTTCCCCTTTGTGGGCCTTGATAATATCATAACTTAAAGATAATCCCAGACCTGTTCCTGACCCGGTGGGTTTAGTAGTAAAGAAAGGTTGGAAGATCTTGTCCCTTACCTTAGCTGGTATCCCTTCACCATTATCCTTTACTATAATTTCAACATTTCGTTCAATTTGTTTAGTACTAAGGGTAACTTCCGGCTTGAAACCAACATCTTTGGTCTCTGAAGCTTTTGATACAGCATAGAACGCATTATTTATCAGATTAAGAATCACACGACCAATATCTTGAGGAACCACATTTAGTTTGGGAATGGATTTGTCAAACTCAGACTTAAAATTTGCTTTGAAGGATTTATCCTTAGCACGAAAGCCATGATAAGCGAGTCTTAAATATTCATCAGCTAAAGCATTGATATCAGTCATTTCTTTCTGACCTGTATTACTGCGGGAATGCTGGAGCATGCCTTTTACAATGCCTTCTGCCCTTTTTCCATGATGGTTTATCTTCTGCTCATTTTCGATGATATCCCTGGCAATATCCTTTACTTCTTCCATATTGCCCTTTTCAAGTTCATCATTGAGTTCCTCAGCCAATTCTTTATTTACTTCTGAAAAATTATTCACAAAGTTTAGTGGATTCTGAATCTCATGGGCGATACCGGCAGTAAGCTCACCAAGTGAGGCCATCTTCTCTGATTGAATGAGTTGGTTTTGTGCAGCTTTTAGATCAGTTAGTGTATTTTCTGCACGGCCTTTGGCTTCTTCCAGTTTTTTGAAATCTTCATATCGGGCATAGGCTACAGAGAATGAATCTGCCAATGATTGAACCAACTCAATTTGTTTTGTATCTAGTTTTTCAGAACTACCGACATAGAGCATACCCTGCTCAAATGGAATCATTTGTAACGCAAGGTACTCCGGAGCATCTCTCCCCGACTGAAAATTATCCTGATCATCAATAAGTCCATGCTCAATCAGTGATTTCATAAATCGAATAAACTGTTCTTGATTCCATTCCTCACGATATACCAATTGCTTTTTCCAATGCTCAACTGTGGCTTTAAAGAGCGGAATACTTTCATATTCTGTATTCCAAGCTGCTAAAGATTCCCCTGATGGATTTGAAAGAAAAACGTTTATATTCTTAACCTCATCATCCACAATAAACACACCACATCGGAAAAAGGGTACGTCAAGGGTGGTCAGTTCTCGCCAAATCAATGGAGTGATTCGGTTAAGATCATCGGTTGTACGCATGGATGCAATTTCTGCACGAATCCTATCAAGCGAAGACTGTTTTACCGCTTCCTTAGCCTGGGCTTCGGCTTTTTGAAGGTCTTGGAAGCGGGTGTATGTGAGGTCGAATTCCTTTGAAAATCGATATAGAATGTCCAAATTTTCTTCTGTTAATTCCTCCAGGCCATCTGCCTGTAGCCCTCCGAAGTTATGAAATGAAAAAGAGTTTATGATTTTTTCAGGAGCTCTTATACCATCCTTGACCTCATCCGGAAGCTGAGCTGCTATTGTATTCTTGAACAGAAAATCATCTAATTGTTTTTTCTCATCTCCTTTTAATACATATACCCACTTTGCTTTTCTTTTCCTCCATGTATTAAAAATTCTTTTATGATATGGATACGTTACGGCCATTCGCAATGATTCAGGTGTTTTATCAACTTCGGAATTTGCCATCCACACCTCAAATTCATCGGGATTTTCATCGAATATCCAAAGCATGGTACGGGTAAGCCTAATATCAAGTCTGGTTAATTCTGAGAACACAGTTGAAATTACTTCAGATAGCTCAGAAGACTCACGCATTGCCATGGCTCTCACACGTACACGTTCCAATGATACTTCAATTAGTGCTTCCCTTGCCTGGGCTTCTGCATTTTTAAGATCGAGGTATCTCCGGTAAGTTTGTCCGAAAACACCTGCAAATCTATTTAATACCCCTGCTGCCTCTTCTGAAATTGGGTTTGGAGCAAAAGCAAAAAGGATGCCTTCAGAATAAAAGAAGCTTCTGTGGTATTCATTTTCCGGCAAGGAATTTAAGTCTATTTGAAACGGATATTCAGGTTCATTGTTAAGTGCCTTATAATACTTCAATACATCATCGCCGATGTAATCGTAGCGATAATCTGCCTTACCACGTTTCCATGCTTTTTTCAGTCCTATCAGCATGGGATGTATCGTCATGTCCAGCATTCCCATCTTTAAATCGACCGAACCATCAGGATAAGAAGCTGCCGACCATGTTTCCATTCCTTCATTTCCTTCAAGGATTCCAATGCCACACCGAATGGATTTGTCAAGGCCCAACTGCAATACTTCATTAAATAAGGTCGCAACCGTATCACCTACATCCTGGCTGTTGTGCATGGCCATTGTTTTAGACCGGACTCTTTCCAGGGCCGTTTCGATCTGCGCTTCCCTAACCTGGGCCTCTGCGTTCTTTAGGTCAAGATATCTTTTATAGGTGAGGGAAAATACATTTGTAAAGCGATGCAGCAGCTGCTTTTGTTCCTCAGACAAGTCCTCTTCTGAGTACACGAATATGTTACCATGTTCAAAATAAAAACAATGAGCCATTTGGCGATCAGGGTACTTGGCGATTTTAGGAAATTGGTAGCTAGAAACTTTGCCTAATTTCTCATAATAATCCCTGACTTCTTTACCTTGCAAAGTGTATGTAAAGTAGCTTTCATTATTCCTCCAGGCTTCAACTATACTTTGAGCCATCGGATGAAAGTTGGAATCTACATAGCCCGTAATTACCTCTTTGACCTTTTTGTCTTTTGGTGACATGGGGGTGGACCAGATTTCCAGTCGCGAAGATTTATCATGAATAATGGCAATTCCGCATCTTTCCATGTCTACACCCAGTCCAGTCAGTTCGTTAAATACAATGGCGGTAGCGTCTGAAATATCTTTTGTGCTGTGCATCGCCATTGCCTTGGCACGCACCCTTTCCATTGCCGCTTCTATTTCCAGTTCCCTGTTTTTATGCTCAAGTTCTACGGTTCGGCGTTTTATGGCATTGCGGAGTTCAAGATTTTCCTTTGAAACTTTTTCAATGGCAATATTCTCACCTTCCTGGGCTTTCAAATCCGGAACAGAAGAATGCTGATGGATGAATTTCCATTGAGCGTTTATCTTCTCCATCAGGGTAGAGGCCCTGAATTTAGAGTAAAATATCCAGTTTTCTTCAACCAGCACGTAAATATCAAAGAGATCAGTAACAAGAATATAATCCTTCAGAGAATCTATCTTTATAGTTCGGTTTCGAATTTCGGTTTTGCCGGATACCTGATCAATTGTTTCATGCAGAAATTTTAATGCTTCCTGTTTGTTAAAAAAAACTTCACTTTCAGCGCTACCTATCTGATTGTAGTTATTTACGAGCATTGATTTAATGCTGTCTATATCACCTTTAATATAACTATCGAAGTAAACTTCATAAGCATGTCTTGCTTCCGATTCCAGTTGTTTGCTTAGTTTCATATACAATTAATTGAAGGGTATACTTATGATGAACTCAGTTCCTGCCTTCTCTTTCTCTTCCACATGATGTGATTCAAGTTTTATTTCTCCTCCATGCGCTTTAATAATATCATAGCTCAGGCTTAGGCCCAATCCAGTTCCAGATCCTGTTGGTTTTGTGGTGAAGAAAGGCTGGAAGATCTTATCTTTTATTTCATCAGGGATTCCGGGACCGTTGTCTTTTATCAGGATTTCAATTCTTTTCTTTCCATTGATTCCACCTGAGAGGGATACCCTGGTTGAAATTAAGACCTCTGGCTTGTACTTGCTGTCCTCCATCGCTGAAGCTTTAGATGACACTGCATAAAACGCATTGTTGATCAGGTTAAGCAAAACGCGACCTATATCCTGAGGGATGACATTGATTTTTGGTAAGGATTCATCAAAGTCACATTTAAAATCTGCATTGAAACTTTTATCCTTAGCTCTTAATCCATGATATGCAAGTCTCAGGTATTCATCTGCAAGGACATTGATATCCGTTGGTTCTTTTTCTCCCTGACTGGTACGAGAATGTTGGAGCATACCTTTTACAATAACCTCTGCACGTTTTCCATGATGTTTGATCTTATCTTCATTTTCTGTCAAATCCTTTAATATCAATTGAATCTCTTCCTGGTCACTAGATGTTATTGCATCTTTAAGTTCATCTATTAACTCCCGGTTAACCTCAGAAAAATTATTAACAAAGTTCAATGGGTTCTGGATCTCATGGGCAATGCCAGCTGTAAGCTCACCAAGTGAGGCCATCTTTTCTGATTGGATGAGCTGAGCCTGAGTAGACTTAAGCTCTTCCAGTGATTTCTTTAAAGCTGCGTTTGCCTGCTCCACATCAGCTCGTTTTTTTTCAAGTTCATCAATGGTTTCTTCCAAAAGAACTGAGGTCGTGCGCTTTACCTTTTCAGTGCGTTCCAGTTTAAATTCAACAATTGTGAACTCCTTATCAACAGCTTTTATTGAGTTAAGCAGAATTTCTTTTTCTGAAGAATTTAGCACATAAGATTGTTCAATTCTAATTTTAATATTTTCAAGGTCCCTGTTCATAAACTATTTTTCTTTCATGGCCACCCAGCAACATGTCAGGTTGTGGTACTCATGATTGCCATTGGTTGCCCTTCCGAATTCACCATAGCTAAAGAAACCAGCTAAGGGCACATCAAAGGTGTTTTTGACACCTTCGATCTCATCACTGATCAATGGCCCCAATGCAGATAAACGTCCTACACAGGAAAACATAATGAGTGCATCCGCCTGTGGCAGCTCATTTGCTCTGACACTTTTACAATCATTAACCACCTCATCAATGATCTCAAAATCTGGTGGTACCGACAGCTGAACTTTAGCCCCCTGCTCTGCTAACCCGTTTGACATTACGGAACCATTCTCATAATTCAACATTAATACTGGTCTTATAATTGGATCTCCTGTTGACCGATGAAGGATCATGGGGTAAGTACTGGTATATTCAGGAGGGATAACTGTGACTTTGTCTTGTTTTTCAAGTTTGACTCCCATATATCTGGCGATCAGATCAAGGGCGGGTTGATCATCGATGGTATAAATCCACCAGCCCTTTGCCTTGGTAATTGTTTTTAGTGTCCCTACCCCTTTAACACCCGAAGTTGCCCGGCCTTTAAAATCAATCTTGTCCCCGTCAAATACAAGCATTATAATACCTTTGTTGCTTGACTTCCTGTTGCTGAATACAAATGTATCTGTCATTTTCAGGTCATCACCCGCCATAGCCCCATAAATGGTTGTATCTGGTCCTGCAGCATCCTCAATACCTCGTATAATAAATTCACCGTCTATCCGAAGGCCACTTCCGGCAACAACAAACGCCGGATTGCTGAATCGTTTTAAAGCCTGTTCAGCCAAAATGTTTGCCTTATTACGTGTATTGTCTTCAGCGGATTCCTCAAAATACAATTCGAATAAGGACGAATCTAATTCCAAAAGTAATATTGCAGTAGATTCATGTCCAAAATCACCGTCTATGAATTCTCCTGCAGTAGTAACCCCAAAAACCATGATGTCCAATTCATCAAGGATTTCACTTATGGACTCATTGTCCTGTAGAACTGAAGAAAAAACAATGGCCAATTTTGGTTTAAACCCATCTTTATTGCTTTCCTCTATAGCCTTTCGGATATCTTGCAAGGATTTCCCTTTAATTGATTTTGCTTTCATTGATTTTAATAAAATATAGTGAATTATAGTGCCAGCATTTTTCCAATAACCTCTTCCGGAGTCTTTGCTGAACCGGAAACATTAACCTGATCAAAATAATTATACCAGCCAGCGTCCTCCACAATGGCTTCAAATTCTGTCAATAGTTCATGGCTTGGAAGTTTTGTGACCGCAAAAAAATCATAGTCCGATGCGAAAGGGGTCTCATCTTTGTTGATTCCCCAGGCTTCTATTACAACACCTTTTTTAATTAGATCTTCCATAACAGGACCTATTTGAGCCACATATGCCTGTCTTTCTGTTAAGGGCAGTTGCTTCCAAGCATCTTTTGCTTTCCATAATTCGATAAAAATCTCCATAATTCGATTTTTTAGTTAATAATTATAATTTATTTTTCCAGTGGTAACTGTATTGAAAATTCAGTCCCTTCATTTTCTTTTGTTTCTACCCTTAAAATCTGCCGTCCTTTTTGTAAAATGATTCATTGATGTCTGTCGGCTTTACAATTTTCCAATCGGAGTTGTTAAATTCTATTATTGTTGGTGAAAGATTATTCCCTTCTTGGAATTGCCATTTTTAACTGGTAGCTGATCTTAATTTTCGAAATGCCCCCATTTGTATTTTCTATCATGGATTATTAAAATAAAATTAATGTTGTTTCATCAGAAATACAGGATTTTGGAATACAGGCCAAACCACTTCTTCGTGCATTTTCTCTTCAAATACAATTTGGCCAATCTTCAAATATAAAAAACTTTAGTCAAGCACAATGGAAGTATTTTAAAATTTAGTAAAAAAATCCTGCTTATTTGAAATTATTTCAAATTGTGCATCACCGGGTAGAATATTATTATTCCAGATTATTGATAATTTTGATCAATTGAGCGCAGTTTCATTGTTGGCCATTAATTACTGATTTGTTAAACGATAGAAGATGTAAATAAGTGGATTTAAGAGTATTTGGTTAAAAGCATTAATAGAAGCAAAAGTTCAATCCACGGTATGTCGGAACTCTTTCAATGATCTCATTATTTCTTATCAGTATGTATTCCTGGAAATGTTCGGCAATCTCTCCAGCTTTTGCTGACCGGAAGAATAAAGGATCTCCCAGGTAAATTTCTTCAGAATCATTATATTTTACAGGTGTCTGCACCTCTCCAAAACCTTCATTGCTTACCATTTTCATACCTTCAGGGAGAAAAGGAACAGGTGATTTATCCAGGGAAGTTTCCCCGCTGGCTATAAAACCACCGCTTTTACAGGTATAGAATCCGGGCTCAGGATTTCTGGTCACCTGCAAGGCAAAGCAAAAGGCTGGAACACTCTTATTATCCTTGTAATAATCAAATAAATGGGATTGAAGAAAACCCGATCCAACGGTCACTTCAGTGATCCATGGCTCCTCCGCAGTTGATAACTGACTCCCTGATCCACCTCCATTGTAGAAATCTATTTTAAAGTTTTCTTCTTTGAGATACTCATGAATGACCTGTCGCTTTTTATACACATCCCGGACCGACATATATTTGATAAACCATTTTGCGGGATTCAGCATTGGAGAAAAGGGATTTTTTTCACCCATTCCGGCTATCTGTGCTTCATATCCCATTATGCCTGAAATTTCTATATTTTCAATTCCTCTCATCTTTTCAAACAATTCCTTGAATTGCTCAAAAGTACGTATCGGGGACCGATAAACACCAAGATGAAGTCCGGCAGGCCGATACGACATATCAACATCCATGCAAACCCTGGCTTTATAATTATTGTCTGAACTGAACCGGGTCCAGAATCTTTCTATTGCTTTTACGTGGTCAATACAATCTACCATCAGGACTATATTATTCCCGGCTTGTGTTAAACTGAAAAAGATCTCAATGTCATTGAAACTGAACGTAGGGTATGCAATTAACAGATCATCGAAGCCAAGAGAAGACAGGAATTTCGCTTCTTCCATTGAGTAACACATAAGTCCCTGGAAATTACTTCCACCCTTTTTTTGAATGTATTTAATAATATCAGGAACTCTAATGCTTTTAGTGGCTATTCTTATTTTCTTATCAGTCTTACTAATATTTTTAGAAATATTGCTGATATTTTCATCTAAACAATCAAGATCTACGATCATTGCCGGAAAAGATTCTCTTTCAAGCAATCTTCTTAAATTCCGATAATCCCAATGGCAAGGCATAGTCTATCTTATAAATTTGGCTTATTCTCTACCCTTTTTACCCACTTTATTGGAGTAGGATTCTAACTTCAGGCCATTCACCAGGAATTTGACAAATGATCCAATCCCTTTTGAAAACAAGTTAACCGTCATATCTGAGAACAATTCATATTTCTTTCTGGTATATGGGAACCAGTTCGATTCGATATTTGAACTGTCTTTATCAATCAACACAGATTTTATATTACAGAAACTATGCAATCCTATCTCACCTTTGTAACGCCCAAAACCACTGTTCTTGATACCTCCGAATGGAAGTGCAGGATTGCCCTCTGTGAGCATTACATTATTAATGGATACATTCCCGGTAACAATTGCTCTTGCCACACGGTCGGCCCTCTTCAAATCTTTAGACCAGACACTGGCCGATAATCCATAGGGCGAGTTATTGGCTAAAGAAATGGCCTCTTCTTCCGTTGTAAAGGGTATAATGGGTAATAAGGGGCCAAAAGTTTCATCCTTCATGAACTCCATCCCTTCCGATACATTATCAATGATTGCCGGGGGAATTAGTTTTGACTCCATATCCCAGGGAATTGTTATGATCTCAGCCTTTTTGTTCTTTGCATCCTCTAGTTGTTTTTTAATAATTTCAAGCTGAAAATCAGTGGTCATGCCACCTATATCCGCATCTCCATCCTGATCCGATTCCTGTTTTATGGCCTTAACCTGCTTTATCAATTCTTTTTTAAAATCCTCATAAATCGGTTTCTGAATATATATTCTTTCAACAGAGGTGCATGACTGACCCAGGTTCGTCAATCCACCCCAAACTGCACCAGCTGCTGCCCTTTTTATGTTTACATCTTCAAAAACAATCATAGGGTCTTTTCCCCCTAATTCCAGTTCAACCGGAATAAGATACTTTGAAGCTTGTTCCATTATCTTCTGACCCGTTCTTTCACTGCCCGTAAAAAAGATCTTGTCTGGTTTCTGATCTATTAAGGTTGCCCCAGCTTTTCCATCACCATATACTATTTGTACCCAATCACTCTGGAATGTCGCCTCTAAAAGTACTTCTTCAACCAGTCCCTCCAGGGGTGTATACTCCGATGGTTTGTAAATTACCGCGTTCCCGGCAAGGAAAGCTGCGGTAATTGGAACAATGGCCTGGTAGAATGGATAATTCCAAGGGGAAATGATCAAAATAACCCCCATAGGCTCAAAATATATTCTGGATTTCTTCCCCATCAAAGCAATTGGGGTCGAAACTTTCTTATCTTTTAAGATTTTCTCTCCGTTCTTTTCGAGGTAGGCCAAATGATCAAGTATTCCGAATATCTCTGATATGAAGGCATCCGATCTTGATTTTCCTGTTTCCTGCTGTATTCTATCAATTATCGCTTCCCTTTTATTAAGAATTACTTTTTTCAAAAATTGAATTTTTAAAATTCTTTCCCTGACGCTGGTTTGTCTCAGTTCATCTGCTGCCCGTTTTGCGATTTCTATTTCTTTCATATCTTATTATAATTCAATGATATAGCCTATAATTTTTAAATAACAACTAGAGCTTTTTGGAATTCCTACATAACAATTTTTGCATCATACCCGATCTTCGAATGGATGGTCTGATTCTCGGTTACATCAGAATAATAAACAGTGAAGATAAGACCTTTTAAAGCTATTCTCAGCATTCTGAAAGGAGCGCCCAACATTCCCTGCCATTTAGCGCCAGTTTCAATAAGTGACATCGTCCACTTGATTATAATTTGAGGCATTATGGAAAAGAGTTTAAGTATAATCAGGATGGCAGACTTGTCATCTTCGTACATATAGTCAACCATTCTGTTCAGATATTTTTCGGCACCGATTTCACTGAACGCGGGAAAATCGCTGTCCTCTGGCATAACCACCCTACCCAACTTCTCCACTCCTTTTAAATGCGCTCTGGTAAATACTGTTTTTTTGGGTTCCTGGTAATCAGGAAGCGGCAGTTTTATATATTTATTATTATTTCCCATTTCTAAAATTCCTTTTTTATGCTTTCGGATGCTTTAATAGATAGTGCCATTATGGTAAATGAAGGATTTATTCCAGGCGCATTTGGAAAAAGACTTGAATCTGTAACATATATATCCTGATTCTCATACATCCTGAAATCCTGATCAACAACCGCAGTATTACTATCCATACCAATTGAACAACCTCCCATTAAATGTAATCCAATTGGAATTGACCCGGGTATTATTCTTTTTGCACCTGTCGAATTAAAAATATTGTCAATGGCATGCAAGCCTTTATTCCATCTTATGCGATCTTCTTTGTTTAAAGATTTAATGATAATGGCTCGGCCCGCTTTATTTACAGTAATTCTACCAGGATTTGTATCTCTAACGGCTACTTCTACGCATGCAAGATGGGACATATAACGCATGATCTCCTGATGTGTCCTGCCAAAACCGGGTAACAGCATGGCAATAGCTACAGGTGGAGCATAAACATTTTCCAGCTTAAATCCGGATTTTCTGAAATTCGGATCATTAGATTTAAATCCCTGAAAAGCCCCTTTGTGAGAGTTCACTGCCTCTTCATACAGGGCCAGAACCATATGCTGTGGATGGGTAAAGAACTTCCGGCCGATCATAGGATGCTTAAATCCCGAGTTTAGCAACAACCTGGCATTACCTATTGAGCTGGCAGCAAGCACTATTTTTTTACCGGAGAATTCACCGGACTCTCCATTGGTAAACCGGCCGCTAACTATTCCCCTTCCTTTCTCCATTGATAAATTCAGGGCCTCAAAATCGGCTACTATCTTCAAGCCATTATCAACGGCATCCTTCAATACAGTCACCGGCATGCTTTGTTTTGAATCTATCCGGCAACCACCAAGACATTCCACACAATCATTACCATCTTCATATTTACAATCTTTTTGTGCCCGCACAAGGGGTGCACATTGAAATCCATTGTTTGTGAATCCCTGTTCGAAAATAGCAGCATTCCTGTTCCTGAACTTAGCAGGTATTTCCTGGGATGCTATCACCTCTTCTACCTCATCGTAATACCGGGCAAGATCTTTTTGATTAAAATATTCGATGCCGGATTCATTCGTCCATGAATCAAAGGCAAGATCATCAAACCTGTCCAGCAGAGCCTGGTTTACTATAGAACCCCCTCCCAATACCTTAGGTCTAAGTATTCCGATATTTGCTTCTGTATTTAATTCGATTCCCCCTCCCCAGTACAATTTAGAGTTTGAATCAAGTTCTTTCCTGGGATATGATTCAGCGTGAAAGTAGCTTCCAGCTTCAAGCAAAAGGCAGTTTAATCCGGCTTTGTTAAGCTTCCAAGCCACAAAAGAACCGGAACATCCTGAACCCACTATGACTACATCATAACCTGACGAATTTATTTTGTCCTTCTCCATAAAAAAATAATTAAAAAATATACCTCATTGAGGTACAATAAAGTCGTAAAAATATACATCTTTTTCATCATTAACCACCTGAAAATCATAATCTAAACTAAGGGCAAAACTATTCTTATATTTTATTGGATTTAGAGGCGACAGACCGGCAAAATAGTACCTCAATTTAATTTAAATTTATAAATCCAAAAAAAGTAAGTATCTTGGTAGCTTATTAAGATAGGTTTTTTTAAAGGGATAATTACACATGATACACACAAACAAAGCACATACGTTTCATATCCCTGTAATGGGCACGGGATATACGGTTGACACACCAGTTAAAGTGGCGCATCTGGGCATCTCATCTGTAATATCAATTGTTGATGACTTTTTGATCGAGAATATGCGTGAATTCTACTGCAGGAAATTCGATATTCCTTTCAAGGAGATAAGTACCAAAATAGAAGATTTTCGTGCAAAACGGATTACCGCCTACCTAAATCTGATGGATGAGATAGTGAAGAACCGGTTCGAAGAGTTTAAGGCTTCCCTCCATGAAAAAGAAGAAGAACTCGAAAAGTATTTTGAATTACTTCCTGATTTTTCCAATATTAAAAAAAGATTCAACAGCTTTATTAAGAACAATACCGTCCGCGAAGACATAACCAATTGGATTGAAACCAACCTTATGCCAGGTGACATTGATGTCAATATAATGACAAAGGTTGATAAGGAAAATTATGAAAGTAAGGAAGTTAAACTTCCGAGTAAATATAATGATGCACATGCAGCGCTTAGAGGCTTTGCTAATAGTTCGTTGGAATCTTCTCTGGTACTATCCGCTGGCATGAATCCCAGGTTATATAGTTATATTGAAGAATTCAAAGACTTTTACCCGGATAAAAACGGACATCTGAAAAAAAAGATAACCATAAAAGTAAGTGATTATAGATCTTCCCTAATCCAGGGAAAATTCCTTGCCAAAAAAGGTATTTGGGTTTCAGAGTATCGCATAGAATCCGGCTTAAACTGTGGTGGCCATGCTTTTGCTACCAATGGATTTCTGCTCGGTCCGATACTCGAAGAATTTAAAAGGTCTAAAACGGACCTTGTTGAAAATGTACATGAAATGTATGTTAAAGCACTGGCTGAAAAAGGATATCCTGTTCCAGAGGAACCCTTACCCATAAAAATAACAGCACAAGGGGGTGTAGGAACCTCAGAAGAACATAATTTTCTTTTAAATAACTACGATATTGATTCAGTCGGTTGGGGATCTCCCTTCCTTTTAGTCCCGGAAGTGGTAAATGTAGATAATGAAACCCATGAATTGCTGGCCAATGCTACTGAAGAGGATCTATATCTGAGCAAGATTTCTCCATTAGGGGTTCCTTTTAATAACGTCCGTGGAAATTCTAAGGATCTTGAAAAACAACGTCTGGTAGCTGAAGGCAGACCGGGCAGTGTCTGTCCAAAACAATTATTGGTGTCTAACACAGAATTCACAGAAAGGCCAATATGTACCGCTTCAAAACAATACCAGAAATTTAAGATCTCCAATATTGATCAGCAGGAAGAATCAAAAACTCAATTTGAAAGTACAATAAATAAAATAACAGAAAAGGCCTGCTTGTGCCTAGGTCTTGCATCCTCCGCTTTACTTAAGAATAAGATCGTGGAGGAAGAAGAAGGTCATTCCGTTTCGGTATGTCCCGGACCAAACATTGCTTATTTTTCAGGAAAATTTACATTAAAAAATATGATAGATCACATTTATGGTCGTATTAATGTGATTAAAAGAAATGACCGGCCTAATTTCTTTGTCAAGGAACTATCCCTCTACGTAGATTATTTAAAAAATTTAATTAATGACCTGAACATTTCAGCACCTGAAGCTGAGATAAAAAAGATCCAATCCTTTCATAGAAATTTAATGGAGGGGGTGGCCTATTATAAGGAACTCTTTTTAAAACATGTGGGCCGGAAGGAAGGCATTAGGAAAACGGATATTGAAGAACTACACAGAATGGAGGAGGAGATCTCTAATTTAGCCCTGGAACAAACTGTGTAGAGAGTTTTATTCAAAAAGCATTACCTATTCTATTAGATTAACACATTCCAAAAAAATGAAAAAAGCAGAAATACATACCGATAAAGGTGTCATGAAAATCGAATTTTATGAAAATGACGCCCCTAATACTGTCAAAAATTTTACTGACCTTGCCAAGAAAGGTTATTACGATGGTCTTACATTTCACAGAGTAATTACTGACTTCGTAATTCAGGGAGGTTGCCCGGATGGCACTGGGGCAGGCGGACCCGGATATACAATAGATTGCGAATTAGACGGGGACAACCAGTATCATGACCGTGGTGTTTTATCTATGGCCCATGCCGGAAGAAATACGGGTGGCTCTCAGTTTTTTATCTGCTATAACAGACATAACACACAACATCTTGACCGCAATCATACGGCATTTGGAAAAGTATTTGAAGGATTAGAGGTAATCGATCAAATTAGGCAGGGCGATGTAATGAATAAAGTACTTATTATCGAAGAGTAAATTTCCGTATTAATTTAACTGTTTCAGGATATTTTTATACTTCAGGAATGAGCCCATTCCTCAGAATTCAAAATAATATACATACCAGGGAACTATAGGATTATTCTTAGTTTCATTGACCCCGGAAGCTTCACAGCCAAATTGAGCAGCGTAATATTCAACGAGGCTTTTGGCATCAAAATAGGAAAGTTCATTTCCCAGTATTTTCCAATTGGTTAATTCCGGATATTTAATCTTCCATTCCAATGTTTTGTTAACAGGAGACGTTGTTATTCCAACTTTGCAGGGCATGGTAATTTTGTTTTGATCAATCATAGTACCCATTTATGAATAACATACGTATTGGTAACCCATGATTCTTCTGTATTTTTATAACGCCCTAACAATCATTTGAGGTTCACGAACTTTGTAAAAATATTTAGGGAAAAGGTGGTTTTCAGGTTTAAATCAATATATGAAAGTTGTGTTTTATATGACCGGATATTTAAGAGTTTTCGGGATTTCCGGCCTATTTCAAATATTTAAGTATTACTTCAATTATTAATTGTAAATAGCTATATTTTAATAATTTATAAAATTTTCCATTTTGATCAAAGGCCACTATAGAAGGACTTCCTCGAAGTTAATTTCCTGGGATGCCATAACAAACATGGTAGATGGAGCTCCTTCGATTTTCTTGATCATTTCGGTATAATAGGCAAGGAAGTTATCTCCTGGTTCCTGCATACCAAGGAGAACAAGGTCAGCTTTCCCCGATATCTTACGTCTCAATTCATCAAATGATTGTCCATAAGAAACTACCAAATTTTCCTGAATATCTATCCTTACTTTCTTAAGCAGTTCAGAAATGTTCTTTTTTGCTTCTTCAGCAGCATTTTCAGAATCCAGGACCATGTTGAGCCGAATCGTGGCATTTCGCCACTCAATACCTCTTCTTAATAAATGAGCTATAATTATCATGAGGGCTCCATTACTTTTCAATCCACGCCACCAAACATCGATCTGTCTTTTCTTGCCGAATCCGTATTCCTCATTCTCCTTAACGATCAATACGTTTCTTTTCTCTTCATAAAACCCTTTGACCATATTACAATAGTCCGGATAATGATCCTGAACAGTAGAATCACCTAAAAGAATGATATTAGGTACAAGATGACCTATCCCATAATAATTCACAAGTTGTCTTGCGCCATCATAGATGTTTGGTGAAGTTATTATCTTGACAAGGCTGTTAATACCCCTGTTCTTCAGATATTCAACAGTCTTGCTTTCCATTGATAAACGTCTTTCAGCTGTTGATTCAGGCCCGGAGAGTATGGTGCTAACAGTCATAAGACCTCTGTTCTGAATAATATCATTGGTAAGCGTAATGAGGTTCCATCGCTTCGTTGGTGCACCGGATAACACCAGTATATGAGGACGCCAATTCTTAGGATCCATTTTACCGCTGAGCTTGATCAATCCAATTCGTATGAGTGACATCCAAACGCCTTGTCTCACATCCCCCCAGGTAGTTTTCATTTCCCTGCGTTCAAGCCAAAGGAACACGGCTGCCAGAAAACTTATAGCGATTACAGTAGCCACAGGATTGATAAGAAACATCACGGCCGCACAACCCAGTGAGCCAGTTAATGAGAAGCCCCAATGCACCTTAAAAGTGGGCCTGAATGAAGGACTGCCTATCGCATTTTCTAATGCAGATGAAATATTTAACATTCCATAGGTAGCCAGGAAAAACATGGTTAGTACTGGAGCAATTACATTCAAATCTCCGAAATAGACCGCTATCAATGCAATAGTCATTGTAAAATATGTTCCGATCTTGGGGGAATCGTCAATATCAGAACCTCTGCCTAACCACCTGAAGTATTTTGGCAAAACCCTGTCTCTGGCCAGTGCCTGAAGAACCCGGGGTGCTCCAAGCATGCTTCCTATAGCACTCGATAGAGTTGCCCCCCAAACACCGAGCAGAATAGAATCACCCCAGAACGATATTTTTCGCATTATGAGGGGATCATCTACAAGGGATTGGGCATCGGCTCTTCCAGCAATTACGATAGGTATAGCCATATAAATAATATAACCTACGCCGACAGCCAGAAATGTACCCACGGGAATAGCTACTGACGGATTTTTCAGATCACCAGACATGTTCACGCCCGTCATAATTCCTGTCACAGCTGGAAAGAATACAGCAAACACAACCCAGAAACTATCCGGGGAGATTACCTGGTTGCTCCATTTATCTACCTCAACGCCTTCCATAGGCTCGCCAAAGTATAGCGAAATCAGCGAAATGATAATAGCCAGCATGACGAAGTATTGAGAGCGTATGGCAATTTTTGCTGAAGTTAAAGCCAAAACACCAACAAGGGCTGTGACTATAAGGCCTACGGCCGTTTGGTTCAGTACAGGAAATACGTTTGTCAGACTCTCCGCAAATCCAATGGTATATAATGCTATCGATAATGCCTGGGCCATAAATAAGGGAATCCCCACGGCCCCCCCGGTTTCAACACCAAGGGAACGGCTGATCATATAATATGCACCTCCGGCTTCAACCTTTTTGTCTGTAGCAATGGAAGCTATGGATAAAGCGGTTAGAAAAGTAATACTGGTTGATATGGTTACAATTACCAAAGTCCCCAGCAATCCAACACTACCTACGACATAACCAAACCTAAGATACATGATCACACCAAGGATGGTCAGAATCGAAGGCGTGAAAACTCCCTCAAGCATCGACAGACCCCTGGAAGACTGGTGATTATTTTCCGTATTTCTGGAATTCAAATTAGCTGACCTTTTGGATTTAATTATTTCAAAAAGTGTCCTAATTAATGAAAAAGAGTTTAGATAAAAAAATCAAACTTCATAAAATTTAAAAGATCTTTATTTGCCTTTCAGTTAAACATTGAGTTCAATCCCATTTAATAGGAAATATGTTTAAACCAAATTGTATTTTTACAAAGAAAAAGACACACTTGAATTGATTTCGGAAATTAAGGAATTGGAAATAATTTACAGGGATGAATACCTGGTTGCTATAAACAAGCCGCATGGATTGCTGGTACACAGGACAAGGATTTCTGATGAAAAAAAACTGTTTGCCCTGCAGATACTCAGGGATCAGTTAGGCCAGCATGTATATCCAGCTCACAGGCTTGACCGTAAAACATCAGGTGTTCTGCTTTTTGCTTTAGAAGAGGATGTAAATCGTCAAATGCAATTTAAATTCTCTTCAGGGGAGGTTAAGAAAAAGTACCTGGCTATTGTTCGTGGTTACACTGAAGATGAGGGAATAATTGATTACCCGGTCAAAAAGGATAATGGTAAGATGGCAGAAGCGCTTACCAGGTATAAAACTTTGGATAAGGTGGAAATCGATATGCCAAGTGGCCCCTATAAGACCACCAGGTATTCCTTAGTTGAAATATTTCCGGAATCAGGCCGGATGCATCAGATTCGAAAGCATTTCGCACATATAAATCACCCCATAATTGGTGATCGTCCGCATGGCTGTCATATCCAAAATAGATTATTAAAGAGTAAATGGAATATAACTACAATGATGCTTCATGCCCATGAATTACTTTTCTTACACCCGGTCAGTTATGAAGAAGTAAAAATAAAAGCCATTTTACATAATGAATTTAGGGAAACTATTCGTATCCTTGGATTTCATACTCGGCATATAGATATAGATTTATAAACATTATGAGTAAGAAAAGCAGAAAACGCAGAAGCGGCATTGTTTATTCAACCGATCCGGAGTATGAGTATAATTATAATGACAATGAAGAAGCAGAGACATTGTCGCCCGAAGATCAGGATCTCAGGGTGATGCTGGATAGAAAGTCAAGGGCTGGCAAACAGGTTACCTTAATAACCGGTTTTGCGGGTTCTGATGATGATCTTAAAACCCTGGCTAAATTCCTGAAATCTAAATGTGGTGTCGGGGGTTCTTCAAAAAACAATGAAATATTGATCCAGGGCGATTTCAGGGATAAAGTACTTCAGTTATTATTAAATAAGGGATATAAAGCGAAAAAGTCAGGTGGTTGATTTTTTATCCCCAAAAGAATTTTTCCGGTCACAAAAAAAAGCCAGTAAATACTGGCTGGAAGATTAAATGTTGACAATAACTTACTCAGCGAGTTTGACATTCACAGCATTTAAACCTTTGCGACCTTCTTTTAATTCAAAGGTTACTTTGTCATTATCCTTAATTCGGTCAACGAGTTCAGATACATGAACAAAATATTCATTTTCAGTTTCATCGTCTTTAACGAATCCATATCCTTTTGACTCATTAAAGAATTTTACGGTACCTTCTTTCACTATAAATAAAATAATTTGATTTGTACAAAGTTATAAAATTATTAAAGATATACCCTAATTTTTTAAAAAAAACAGAGTACACACTCAATCGTTGAGGCCGCGGAAATGACACAAATGCTATTGAATTAATCCTTAATGAACTCCTCCCATCCATCTTTTTAGAAGTGGTGCCAGAAGGAGTATAATAAATGCAGCACCAATGGCATACTTTGCTATCAGTTCAAAACCATCAGCATATACATATAGAGAATTTATTCCCATCACGGAAGCGCCATCGACCTCATTTTTCACAGCAAGTTTTCTGCCTATAAAACCAACTATCTGAAATGCATAGGTGGAAGATAGAAACCATACTCCCATCAGGAATCCCAGGTATCTTTTAGGAGACAGATCAGTGATCTTCGAAAGTCCTACCGGCGACATGAACAGTTCACCAATAGTAATAAAGAAATAGAGTATTATTAAAAATATAAATGGAACCTGGCCATCAATATCCGCTGTGTTTCTGCTAAAACTCAAAAGTGCAAAGGCAATGCCCAGGAAAAACATACCATAAGCAAATTTATAGGGTGTATACGGATTAAGTCTCTTTTTACTTAGATATGACCATAAATACGATGTAGGTAAGGCAAGAAGAATAACAAACATCGGCCAGATAGAATTAGATTGAGCCGCATTAATGACTACCAGGTTAACATTTCTGGCTGCAAACAGGGTAATAATACTTCCCGAAAGTTCACCAAATCCCCAGAAAACAGTCATGAAAACTGTCAAAAATAAAACTACAGCTAATTTTTTACGCTCTACTACAGTAGACTTCCACATTATATATACCAGGTAAAGGGCAACCAAAACCCCGAATACCTGAAAAAGGATATTCACCAGGTTCGAGTCACCAAACAAAGCCTTCCCAAAACTAACAGGTTCGTACGCTGATATCATGAAAGACACGAAAGGAATACACAAAATAGCGCTTAGGAATACCAGGTTCCTGATCGTGATCCCAAAATACTTTTTATTTAATAATTGCGGTTTCGGGGAATTCCCACTATCTGCGAATACACCTGATTTTATTCCATACTGAAAAGTTATCAATCCTGTGATCATTCCCACTCCTGCAATCCCAAATCCATATTGCCATCCATAAGCACTTGCAAGCCATCCACAAATCAATGGCGCGATAAAGGCACCAATATTAATACCCATATAAAAAATTGTGAATCCGGAATCTTTTCTTTTATCACCATCCGGATACAATGTCCCGACAAAGGATGAAATATTTGGTTTAAAAAAGCCATTGCCTACAATAATGAAAGATAATCCCGTAAAAAACACGAGATTCTCCTCTTGATGGAAGGCCAGTACAAACTGCCCTAATGACATCAATATCCCTCCAAAAAGAATGGATCTTCGGAATCCCAGGATCGCATCGGCCAATTTACCTCCGATTACGGCTGAGGCATATACAAGTGAACCGTAGGAAGCATAAATCGCTGCGGAAGAGGCATCCCGGTTAGCCATTGAAACAAAGATCTTCTCTACCATGTATAAGGTAAGCAAGGCCCTCATGCCGTAGAAACTGAATCTTTCCCATAATTCTGTAAAAAACAAATAATAAAGGCCTTTCGGGTGCCCGAATAAGGTGTTCTCTTTAACCGAAGCCTTTATTTCAGATGATTCCTGGATGTTTTTTATTGCCATTTTGTTTTTAATTCATACTAAAATATATTCTGTATATCAAAGTTTGCAGTGGAGACACTTTTTATTTGACATTTGTTGTGAGATAACAATTAGAATTCGATTTTTGTATCTTCGCCTGATGTGCGATAAAAATCAAATTTAATATTCTTAACCTAATTTTTTTATAATGTCGAAAACAAGAGATTTAGCAAAAATGATCGATCATTCGATTCTTCATCCCACCATGACGGATCAGGATCTTAAAAGAGAATGTGAAGTGGCCTTAAAATATGATGTAGCTTCAGTTTGTGTCAAACCTTATGCAGTAACACAAGCGGTAGAACTTTTAAAAGGTACGGATATTTTTGTAGGATGCGTTATCGGTTTTCCTTCCGGAAATTCAGCTATAGAAGTCAAAGTATATGAGACGGAAAAAGCTTGTAAGGACGGTGCTGTTGAGATCGACATGGTGATCAATATAGCCAAAGCTCTGCAGGGAGATTGGGATTATATTGAAAGGGAAATAGATGCAGTAACCAGTATATGTCATAAGCATAAAGCCATTGTAAAGGTTATTTTTGAAACAGATTATGTGAGTACTCCGGATGATATTGTCAGATTATGCCAGATCTGCACGAAGGTAGGTGCTGATTATGTTAAAACATCATCGGGATTCGGATTCGTAAAAGGGAAAGATGGCAAATACAGTTATGAAGGAGCCACTATTCCAAATCTGAAATTAATGAAGAAAAGTGTTGGCCCGGATGTTAAGGTAAAAGCAGCTGGTGGTGTACGGACTCTGGATCAATTAATTGCTGTCCGGGAAGCCGGATGTACACGTTGCGGCGCTACAGCCACCATAACCATGCTTGAGGATGCAAAAAACAGATTTGGGGATTAAATATGAAGAAAATCATATTTATACTACAGGTAATATTTCTTGTACTGGTTTTTGTCGGTAATCTGCATGCTCAAAAGCAGGTTTTGCTTTTCTCCTATTTTACAGGCAATGGGGAAGATGGCCTGCATCTTGCATATAGTCATGATGGTTTCAAATGGAAACAACTCAATAACGGAAAGTCATTTTTAAAACCGACAGTTGGAGATGATAAACTCATGCGTGACCCCTGCATAATTCTGGGCCCGGACAATAAGTTTCATATGGTGTGGACCATAAGCTGGAAAGAAAAAGGAATCGGTTATGCATATTCTCGGAATTTAACCGACTGGTCGGTCCAAAAGATGATCCCGGTTATGGCACATGAGGAACAGGCAAGAAATTGCTGGGCCCCGGAGATATATTATGACACGACGGAGGAATTGTATATGATCTTTTGGTCGACCACCATACCTGGAAGATTTCCTGAAACTGATGATTCAGGTGATAATGGCCTGAACCATAGGATGTATTATGTCACTACAAAAGATTTCGAAGAGTTCAGTAAGACCAAACTGTTATATGATCAGGGATTTAACGTAATAGACGGAACGTTAACTAAACATGAGGGCAAATATTATATGTTCCTCAAGGATGAAACAAGACATCCGCCAGAAAAAAACATTCGTGTAGCTACAAGTACCAGCCTGTCCAATAGCTATAGCATACCTTCAGAACCAATTACCGGGGATTATTGGGCCGAAGGACCATCGGTTATACAATTTGAAAACTACTGGTGGGTATACTTTGATAAATACCGGAAGAATCGAATGGGTGCAGTCAGGTCTGATGACTTAATTAACTGGGTGGATATTTCAGATCAGATTTCCTTCCCGAAAGGCACAAGGCACGGAACAGTATTCCAGGTCTCTGAAGATGTATTAAAAAATCTCTTAAAGAAAAAATAGAAATACACTATTTAAAGATATACCATGTCCATTTATTCGCCGGAATTTCTATGTCGAGATAGAGAATTCCATCAGTTCCAAGTTGGACTGTTTTAAAATTCCCGTCTTGCTTGCTTAAAAGGGCACTATCCTCTAAGCCTGTATAATAGAGATCTATTTTTATTTGTTTCTTAACCGGCACATCCAGTGGATTGTATAGCATGAGCAATCCTTTTTCCTCACCTTCGGGATCCACATGGAGCAATCCATCGTAATCCCTTCCATCAGGCCTACGTACGTGTATGATATCCGCATCCAGGATCCTCCTGTGTTTCAAATAGAAATCGACCCATTTTTTAACTACTTCCCTGGTCTCAGGTGTATCATATAATCTTGGTCCCCTGTAACAGGCCTGTACACCTGCGCCGAAAAGGTTTGCCAACCTTTGTTCATAATGATCAAGGTGTTCATGCAAAGGTTCTATTGTCGCAGCCTTACCCCCACCATGATACTGAACAAGTGGCACGAACATCCAGCCCATGGAGGGTGTCTTTCCCCAGGTCCCATCATATATGTTCTGACGTTCAATTATTTCCTGGTAATCCCTAGGTAAGGACCAGTTCGTTTCCCGGTACCCCATACCCGTTTTATTGCTTGCATTAAGAAAATACCAATCCGGAACATTTAAATATATCCCTCTTCCCCTGCACCATTTATAGAAATCAGTTATCAATTCAAATTGCTTCCATTGAGAATCCTGGATATCTCGGTGACCAGGATGCAATGTGGACATGCATACATCACCAGGATAGGATCCGTCATGTTCCAATATATCAAGATTGGTATAATCATAGAATTTATAAAGATTTTCGAAATAGTTCTGCCCCCATACACTGTGAAGACATGGAGAGTTATTGAACCGGGGCTTTTGTCCTTCAGGCATTATGACATCATTCTTTGCATCAATCTTCCGGCTGGCCAATAAGGAATAACCACCAAGGGCTATTTCTTTTTCATGGGCATAAGCTCCTAGTTGTTTCAGCCTGTCCCAGTTGCTTTTTGTACTGTCTTCAATATTAAAACCACTTCCAAAAGTCATTATAACCATTTCAAATCCAACATCCACACATTGGTCAATGGCTGTTTTTACTGATTTATCATCTGCCCGTCTTACATGCATTAGTATTGGATTTTCCGTTATCCAGGGGGCAACTGTCCGATACATTTTCCTGATTCCCAGCCCTTGTCTCTCTCTATTGGAATTATCATGAACCAATTCAAATACCTTAAAGCTTGTGAAAGAGCCACCTGGTTCCATATCAATACCAGGTCCAATCCTTGGGGATACGACCAGCATGGAAGGTTGCATTCTTGAATAATTGATAATAGTCTTATATTCTTCATCAATTTCCCAGGAATAACTGTTTCCTGCACTGGCTTCCTGCGACATGGAGCCTCCAAAAGCATAATCCGTTTCAACTCCTAATAATGGTAACTTCCAGATATCTTTATCCCCCACTACACTTTCCGGTTCTACATATGCCAGTATTTCAGATTCGAAATCATCTAATCTTAAATCACGGTTTGAATTGTTCTTTATGACGATCCATTTAGAAAGCAGGGGTATATTATCATACATCTCATAGTGAACTTCCACCTCTATTTGCCCTAATGATTCGGCCAGATCTTTGCCATAATGCTTTTGTAGGGATTTCAATTGCTCCTCCTCATATTTATAAATCATTGTCAGTTCCAGACCCTTGGGGGGCCAATCAGGAACTAGAGGCATCCAGCTTATTCTTTTCTTCCATTCAAATGGGGCTTTGATCGGGTTTACCCTGAAATCATTTAAATGCATGGCCATTTCATCCGGTGACAAATCAGTATTAAGCCAGGAATCGATAAAATAATTCATTACAGGCTGACCATTCAATCCCCCGATCTGTAATTCATGACCATTTATACTGATTATCGCCTCTGGCTTTACTGCCCTGAATATTGATACATCCTTAACCAGATTATCGAAACCAATGGTAGCGCCATCTAGAAATATGGAAAATGTTCTGGATATCAGACCATTGCTCAGGACGAGGCATTGGTTGTGCTTATATATTTCTGATTTGATGTCTGGTTTTAGAACAAGCCAGTCACCTTTGTATTTAATGTCATTTAAATGGTATGGATTGAGTTCTGATAGTTTTTGTCTAAGGTCATTGGTTTGCTGGGCACTGATGGTTGAGGGAAGTAACAGTAATAAAATTAAAATAAAGGGAATTGAATAAGTATATGGTCGCATAGAAGGTAAATATAAAAAAAATGCCTGTCCTAAAATACTATCACAATAGAATAGTATTTCAAAACAGGCCCTTCAGAATAAAAATTAACTATTTCGCCCGCTTACCTGTTACCTCTAACAATCCTTCTGAAGTACTGGCTTTCCCTTCTAAGTTATCTCCATTTATTGTCAATTTGACGGAAACATACTCACCTTCCACATACAATGAAAAAGAAAGAACACCATCTTCAACTTTTACACTGTTCAACTTCATCTCGTACCCATCAATATCCACTTTCCCTTCCAACTTATCTTCACCTTCGGTGATGATTATTTGTCCTTTTGAATACTCATAAGGTGCATTTGGTGCTGAGTAATCCCAAGTTCCTACTACATTGTCTTTGGCAGAAACTGTAGCCACATTGAACATCAACGCAAACAGGATAATCAAACCTGCACTTCCTGAAATTAATAATCGTTTCATCTTAAATCCTTTAGTTTAGTTTGAATTAATTTTAACAAAAATTTTCATAAATATTTGAATGTCAGCAAATTTACTGCTTTTTGGTATAAAATTTACTTATTTGGGATGAATGAATAGGTCCGAATTTCCTGCAAATTCTTTACAATTCATTTAATATATCTGGGGCATAATTTTTCGAAACAGGGATCAGTGGTGCGTTTTCAATTCTTAATTCGAGATTTAATCCTTTTCTCGTTTTTTTACTTAAGGAAACATTCTTTATATTGACCATATAAGATCTGTGGCACCTTCTGATCTTAAAATCACTTAATTCAGATTCCAGCCTTTTTAAACTGGTCCTGACAAGTTCCTTGGATATTCCTTCAATGTTGGTATAAAAGATCTCGACGTAGTTATCTGCATTCTTTATGAAGAGAAGTTTGTCAGGCTCGATGGCTATCCTTACATTTTGATTTTCATCAAGGATTTTAATAATATTTTTTTCAGATTTATCCACCTGAAAAAACTTTTGTTTCTGCCTGCTGCTATGGAGATAGTATAATACCGCTACATACGGAAGCGCTATTACCAGAAAAGTGTATTTCAGAGACCGCAGTATTTCCATCAGCAGGTCGTAGCCTTGCAATCCTTTATCACCATAAATGAGAAACATCACAAAGCCCAATATCATCACCTCACAAATAAACCATAATATAAATGACTTAATCTTAAAATTTTTAATACCGAATAGAGGGCGGATCAGGAATTGGCTGATTGACAGAATGAAAATTCCAATAATCCCATAACTTGACAGGATCAGGAAAAGTGGTATAGATTCAATGGAATGCCAGTTACTGACATTAAAGGGATTATACAGGTTCAGAAAAAGAATTGAAAATACGCCGGTTGTAATTATAAGGATCCATCTATCCTTATTGTTTTCAAGTAAATCCAGTGGTTTATTCAACCATTTTACAATCGAGGCCTGCACGCAATAAATGTCTTTTTATAACCGGGAAAATCCCAACCATAAAAATATAAAAGAATATGTTTTATGGGTAATATTTGTGAAGAACATTTAAGGATAGATATTATTGGATCCTTAGTATTCAGATCTAGTTTAAATATCCGGAGGCATTT